>NZ_JANSJB010000001.1:0-3741 GCF_047462355.1 Synechococcus sp. H55.9
TCATTGGTGTTTACTTTTTTACCTTCTAAGTGCTCCGCGCTGCTAGCGCCCTCACCCCCGGCCCCTCTCCCGGAGGGAGTCAGCCCTCACCCCCGGCCCCTCTCCCGGAGGGAGAGGGGAGTTGTTAGCGCTTGTAGAAGGTCTCCAGGCTGTGGCGGTCGCCCACAAAGCGCCAGTGCCAGGGTTCGTAACTCACCCCCTGTGGGTTGCCGCGGGGAAAGGACAGCTCAAAGCCAAAACGAGCGGCATTCTTCTCCAGCCAGCGGAAGGCAGGGGTGGTCTCAAAGGCTTCTTGCGTGTCCCATTGGGGAAACCGGGCATCGCCAATGTCGATGGCATAGCCCGTGTGATGCTCGCTGTAGCCGGGGGGAGCGCTGAGCGCCGCCCGTTCTTCCGGTCGCAAAGCCCGCGATTGGGCCAGTTGAAAAAACAAAAACTCCTGCTCCGCTATCGAGCGAAACCCAGAGATAGGGACGAGGCGGATCCCGTCGGCTTGGGCTGCTGCGCTCATGCGCAGGTAGCTCTCGGCAGCCGCCTGGCGCAGGCGCACCTCTCGACCGTGGTAGCTGCCCACCACCCGTAGGCTATCTGCGGGGGCCTCGGCATAGGCATAGTGCCCCAGCAGCGAGACCCGTCCATTCTGCTCAGTTGGCTGCGCCAGAGGGGGCTGACTGGCTTCTTCCAGAACTGGGGGATCTGCTGCTTGCCGGGATCCGGGTAACTGATCTATCCCCCAACCCGCCAAGAGCACCAACCCAACCACTACCAGCCCCAAGCCCAGGCGCAACCTCAAGGTAGCCGCCGAACCTTGCGCTTTTTCCACCGAAGTGGACTGGCGACGCGCAACCGGAATGTCGTCGTTCATGCGCAAGGGCCGGGCTCTCAGAGAAGAACCGAAAAGATTTCACAGGCCCAAGTCCGCCAAGATATCGCGGGCATGGGTTTCGGTGTTGATGTTCTGATAGACCTTGGCAATTTTGCCCTCGCCGTCGATGACGTAGGTCACCCGCTTGGCGTAACCGCCCCCATCCACATCGTAGGCGCGGGCGATCACCCCACTGGTATCGACCAGTAGAGGGAAGGGCAAGTTGTACTTTTCGGCAAACTTTTGGTGAGAGGCCTGGTCGTCCATGCTCACCCCCAACACCACCACGTCTTTGCTCTGGTAATCGGCGTAGGTGTCGCGGAACCCGCAGGCCTCTTTGGTGCAGCCGGGGGTGTCGTCTTTGGGGTAAAAGTAGAGGACAACGGTTTTCCCGGTAAAATCGGCCAGAGAAACTTGGTTGCCGTGGGTGTCGGTGGTGTTGAACCCTGGAGCAATGGTGCCAACAGCGAGAACCATAGACAGGTGACCTGAAGAGTGCGAAAAAGAAGGCTGCCCCCAGCATTTTCTTCAGCCCTGGTCGTCTCTGTCAAGCTGTTGCCGGCTCTGACCCGGCTGCCCGTTGCAACTCGGCCACCAGCTCTTGGAGCTCCGCCGCCAGCCTAGAAGGCAGCCGTCGCCCCAGGATCTCCGCCAGCGACCGGTAGTACCACAGGGATCCCTCTTTGCCGCCGGAGAAGCGCTCCCAGAGCTGATCCCCCAGTTGGCGAAAGTCTCGCAGGATGCAGCGGACGTTGTGCAGCTTGTCGGCGGCGGCCACCAGCAAGACCGAGGCATCTGCGCTTTCCAAGTGCTTGAGATAGGCCACTTTGCGCTCTTTCCAGTTTTCTTTGGGCTCGCCCAGGGAGCTATCGCTGTCGGTGTCTGTGCATCCCAGGATGATCTGCAGCACCCGTTCTCCAAAGTGCTCCCGCAACTCCCGTTCGATCTGGGCCCGCGGCTCGCCGCTGTAGCGGGGGCCATCCTCCAGGCTGTCGTGGAGCAGGGCGGCAATGGCCTCATCTTCGTCGGCGCCGTGCTCCAGGGCGATGGACGCCACCGCCAGCAGGTGGCTGAGGTAGGGGATCCCTGTTCCCTTGCGGGTTTGAGCAGCGTGCCAGCGGTGGGCGTAGCGCATGGCCTCGGCAAACCGCGGCGTCAACTGGGTGGACATGGGTATCTCTCCATCGAGGTTGGAAGTTGAGGGGATGGGTCAGGAATGGTCTGCTGTTGGTTGTTGATTTGATTATGGGGGCAACTGGCCGGAACCGCAGGGGTTCAGCCGCTGGCCGCCGTCTGTTTTGCCGGTAGGGGCACCGGGATCCCTGTCCCTTGCCAGGCACAGAGATCGACAAAGCGATCCGCCAGGCGAATCAGCTCCGGGTGTGTGCTGGGCCGGTAGGCGGCTACCTCCAGCCGGCAGCCTTGGCTGCGGATGTGCCGGAGGGCTGGCGCGAAATCCCCATCACCGCTCAGCAGCAGCACCGTCTCGTAGCGGGAATACAGGGTCATTAAATCCACGATCAGCTCCCCATCCAGATTGGCCTTGCGGCTGCCGTCGGCACGGGTGACGACCGGCTTGGTAACCACCCGGTAGCCCAACTTTCTCAGCTCTGCCAGAAAACGGCGCTGGCCGAGGTTGTGCGGATCTGTGCCGCTGTAGAAATGCACCTCCATCTCGGTTCGGCCCTGGCCCAGCCAGCTCAACAGTCCGGGGTAGTCGAGAGGGGATCCCGATTGCTGGGCGCTGGCGTGCAGGTTAGCGCCGTCAATAAACACCCCCAAAGCTTTGCGCGGGGAAGGGAGGGCTGGCTGGGACTCCACCTGCTGCTGCAGACGTTGCAATTGCGCCCGCATCGACTCCAGTTCCTCAGGAGTCGCCTGGGGCAGAGCATTGAGCCGCAGTTCTACAGCTTTGAGCCGCCGCTGGATCTGTTGAATGGCCTGCGTGGTGGGAGCCAGTTGCTGCCGCACCGATAAATGTGACGTAGGCCGAGCTTCGAGAGCGTCGATGCGCGCCTGTATCGCCCCCAGTTGGGCCGCCATCTGTTCCTGCTGCTGCCAGCTCTGCCCCAACACTTGGCAAAGCTGTTCTTCGCGGCGGCGGATGGCCGGGTAAGCCGCAGCCACAGGCAAGAGACCCCAGACGACCTGGCGGGTTACTAAGGCTGTCACCCCCAAAGCCAGGGATCCCGTCCACAGCCAGGTTAGGGAGAAGGTAGAAGTCCTACCCATGCTCATAGTCAGCTCTCCTCGGTTTGGGTGAATGGGTCTGATGGTTGCCGAGATTGGATTGCGCTCACCTCAGGGATCCTTCTTGAAGAGCGGGATGCCCAGCACTCACGGAGGCATTGAGGAGCAGCAATTCAACGACTGCAGTATGTCTGCTGTTGGAAGAGGGAGCTTCCCATTGCTGGCCGGACAAGTGGGCAACTCCAGTATTGAGGGCAGACAGAAGGCGCTCCTTTTTGCCGACCAGCCCCGTGGCTTGCCCAATCTGGAGCGGCGCGAACATGAAGGGAGCGGGGTCAGTTGGGGATCTCAATGGTTACGTTGGCCAACTGCACATCGTCATAATCCACCCAGGCTCCGCCAGGCTGCACGACCGTATCACCCCCCACCGGCACCGAGATATGCAGAGATCCGCCGAAAAGGGGAATGCTGATCGGCACTTGGGGACCACGGGTAACCCTGCTGGGCTGAATCAGGGTTTTGCCGGTGCGCAGCGTCACGGTATTCAGGCCCAGGCGCAGATGCGGCAGTGGCAGAGGGATGCGCAGGCCGTCTCCTCCCAACTGGATCTGCTCCACCTCCACCCCGTTTAAAAGCACTCGCATGGGAGACATATTGGCGCCGGGGATGCGGGACTGGCCGGCCCG
>NZ_JANSJB010000001.1:3841-7445 GCF_047462355.1 Synechococcus sp. H55.9
TGCTCCACCTCCACCCCGTTTAAAAGCACTCGCATGGGAGACATATTGGCGCCGGGGATGCGGGACTGGCCGGCCCGATAGGCAGCGGCAGTATCCAACCCAATCAGGGATCCAATCCGCAAAACCGGTGGGCGAGGCGGCAGGCGTTCCAAAGTGAAGGAGCGGGTCATCTCCACCTCTTGGGCAGGGCCGAGAAATTGGCCGGCAGCCGCCGACTCTGGAGAATATTGGTTATCGCCCAGGCGGATGACATTGGCCTCCAGCACCAAAGTCGTGTTGGGATCCCAGCGCTCCAACTGCAACTGCCAGGGCCGATCCCCCCCCGTCTGTCTGTTGCCTGTGCTCTGGGAATAGGGCAGATAGTTCTCCAGCCGCGCCACCAAAATTTCTTCTGCCGGCAGCGGCCCCGGCAGGCGAAACCGCCCCTGAGCATCGGTGCGCACCGCGATCCCTGCCCCTGGAATGGCCACCTCCACCCCGGCCAAAGGCTGGCCTGTCAGGCGATCCACCACCTGGCCAGAGTAGGCAGAATCCAACTGCACCTGTCCGGTGGGTGCATCTGTGGCCGCCTGAATGCGCTGCTGCAACACCTGCCAATCGGCTTCTGTAATCCGCCCATCCTGATCGACATCGGCAGCCCGGATCGGGTCGTCGGTCAACTCCCGTTCTCCCCGCAAATAGGCCCCCAACAGGTTGAGATCCTGCACTGTCAAACGACCATCCCCATCCAGATCGCCCGCTTGAAAGGGCTGCGCTTGGGCAGAAGACAGGCCTATCCAACCCAGAGCAAGGGATCCCAGCAGCAAGAGAGAACGGGCTAAACAGGAGACCCTAGACATGGCAACTCTCCTGGGGAAAAAGCCAGGCAGCGTTCTTCATGTTTTAACGCAATTCACTTCCTCGCAGCAGGGTTGGCCGAGCCGGTACAGAGTACTCTTGAGCGCAATTTTGCTCGCCCGCCTTTGGCTGCAGGAGCCGAAAACTTGATGGTAGGATAACCGTGGTGACTTGCTTCTCCTATGGCTCGATACTCTTGCGTTACCCAGCTTGTGGGCTCAGCCGAGCAGCTAGGCGAGTCGATTCGCGCCATCTTGGAGCGCTGCCAACTCAATGTCCTCCACAACAGCTCTGATTACTGGGTAGCCGGTGAGCCTCCCGGAAAGAATCCCTACACCAAGCTGGTAACCGTGGAAGTGTTTGTGGATCGCACCCGTCAAGCCGCCGACGGCTCTGTACAGGTAACCTGTATCGCCAAAAATGAAGAGCTGCCCCTGAGAAGCGTTAACCACTGCCAACAAACCTTTGATCGCCTGAAAGCAGAGCTAGCCCAGTTGCAAACTCAACTGCAGCTTGCTGCCCAGCAAAAAGATGCTTTACGATAACAGAGCTGAGTTTACTCTGCTCCCATGGCACGTCGCTGCCAACTCACCAACAAGAAGCGCAACAACGCTTTTGCCATCTCCCACTCCCACCGGCGCACTAAGCGCCTGCAGGAAGTCAACTTGCAGTGGAAGCGCATCTGGTGGGAAGAAGGTAAGCGGTTTGTGCGTTTGCGCCTTTCCACCAGAGCCCTGAAGACCCTCAAGGCTAAGGGAGTAGGGGCCATGGCCCGCGAGGCCGGGATCGACCTCAACCGCTTTTGAGCTTTCGACCCCCTTGTGCTTGCCGGATCCAGCCCTCACAGCAACCCGAATAGCTTACGCGACTTGGGCTGTAAACCTGCCAGCAGCGTGTTGAGGGTGTCCCGTTGGGTCAGCTCGTTGGTGCCGCTGGCCCGCTCGATTAAGAGTTTGCGCATTTCGTCCGAGAGCTTGGCGTCGGTGAAGTCGGCGCCGACAAAGCTGGCCCCTTCAAGTTGAGCTTCTTGCAGGTTGGCCCCCACCAGGAGGGCTTGGTCAAAGTTGGCATGTTGCAACTGACAACTGGCCAGGACGGCCTGGGAGAGGTTGCAGCGAAAGAGGTTGGCTTGGCAAAAGTCGGCGGCAAAAAAGTTTCCTCCCGCCAGGTTGGCAGCCACCAAGCTGGCCTCGCGAAAGATGGAATGGCTGAAGCGCCCCCCCTGAAAGCTGCTTTTGTCCAGCTTGGCAGCGGTGAAGTTGCTGTAGTCTCCCAGGGCTTGACTGAAGCTGGATCCCCGCAGATCGGAGGCGGCAAAATTGGCCCGCTCCAGCTCGGCACGGCGGAAGTTGCACAGCCGCAGATCCGCCTGCTGCATGCTGAGCGAGCGCAGGTTGGCCCGCGTCAAGTTGGCCTTGGGCATCTGGATGCGGTCGAACAGGCCCCGCGAAAGGTAGGCGCCTTCGAGGTTGGCACCCAGCAGGGAGCGCCCTTCTCGCAGGGCTGCCAGCAAGTCCCTCGTGGTTTCGATGCGAACCGGCTCGGAGGGTTGAGAAGGGGGAGCACTCACGGATGGGTTGTTCCTCACAAGCTGGGACAGAAACTCGGTCAACCTAGCCGAGGACTGAGGGCTAACTAAGGATTCCACCTATCAAGCTAACGTTTGCGCCGCTTGCCGAGGTTAAGAGGATGTTAATAAAGCCAGTCCTGCTGGGTTGCGGGTAAGGAACAATCGGCTCCGATTTGTTGCATACTCGGGGCAGCGTTTCGTTAGTGAACCCCACCTTCCATGCAGGTAGCTTTCATTGTCGATCCGTTGCCCCAGTTGCAGGTGGGCCATGACACCAGCGTTGCTCTGATGGAGGCGCTGCAGAGACGGGGACACCGCATCTTTTGCTTGGGACTGGCCGATCTCTACTGGGATCAAGGGGAAACCTGGGCCGCCGTTGAGGAAATTGCCTTGGATCCGGCAGCAGATCCCTGGTACGAGGTCAAAGAACGGCGGCTGTTGCCCTTGAGCCAAATGCAGGCGGTGTGGATGCGCAAGGATCCGCCGGTGGATACGGCCTATCTCTATGCCACTTACCTTTTGGATCGCCTCTCCCCCAGCCGCACGCTGGTACTCAATCATCCTGCTGGGATCCGCTCGGCCAACGAAAAGCTCTACGCCCTGCAATTCCAAGAGTGGATCCCGCGTACCTGCGTCAGCAGCAGCAAACACCTGCTGCGCCAATTCGTCGAGGAGATGGGGCAGGCGGTGCTCAAGCCCTTGGGTGGCAAGGGTGGGGAAGGGATCCTGCGGGTCAGTGCCGGGGATCTGAACCTCAATTCTTTGCTCGAGCTGAGCACTCAATTTGGCCAGCTACCCGTGATGGTGCAAGAGTATTTGCCAGCAGCAGCGATGGGAGATAAGCGCATCTTGTTGCTAGAGGGAGAACCTTTGGGTGCCGTCAATCGCATCCCTGGGGAGGGAGATTTTCGCGGCAATGTGGCCGCCGGCGGTCGGGTAGAAAAAACCAAGATTACCGAAAAAGAACGGGCTCTCTGCGGGTCTTTGGCACCGGTGCTAAGGCAGGAGAAGCTCTATTTTGTTGGGATCGATGTTATCGGAGAACGACTAACGGAAGTGAACGTGACCAGCCCGACGATGCTTCGAGAGATCTCTCAATTGGAAGGAGTTGATCTGGCAGACCAAGTGGCCCAGTGGCTGGAGAAGAAGGTACCTCTCGAGAAGTAAAAAGCCCCACAAGGGGGCCTAGTCGCGACC
>NZ_JANSJB010000001.1:7545-19938 GCF_047462355.1 Synechococcus sp. H55.9
GCGACCTATAAAACTCTAGAGCACTATAAGGAAGGGCTCCATAAACAAGCTGTATTGAACACCGCATTGAGCACAGTTCTTAGAATCTCAGAAAAAAGGTCAGATCCGCGCAGCCGTTATCTTTTTTTTAGATTTTCTGGCGTGAAGCTAACCTCAAGACCCTCCGGTTCTGCTGGGGCGAGCTTTGAGTTGCTGCTAGGGGGTTAGGAGTCTGCCGGCGGCCTTTCTCGTCCAACCCAGCGCCAGGTGGTGGGCAGCAGGGCTGCTGCCAGCCCGCACTTCACCAGGTCTCCTGGTATAAAAGGGAAGACCCCTTTGTTGAGCACTGCCAAGAGAGAGGTGGGGCCGACATTCTCGTTCAGCCATACCCCCAGCCAGGTGGCTCCCAGGACGTAGATCAAAGCCGAGCAGGAGAGCATAGCCGCCGCCATCTTCCAAGGGTCGCGATCCACCCCCCAGCGCTCCACAAACCAGCCCATCAGCCCAGCAGCCAGGGGAAAAGCTAGCAGGTAGCCCCCCGTCGCTCCGGCTAGGTGTTTGAGCCCAGCTCCGCCGCCGCTGAAGAAGGGCAATCCCAAAAGCCCCTCCAGCAGATACAGCAGCAAGGCGAGAAAGCCCAGCCTGGCACCAAAGCCTGCTCCCACCAGCATCACGCCAAAGGTTTGTCCGGTAATCGGTACCGGCGTGAAAGGCAAAGGGATCCGCACCTGAGCCAGGGCCGCTACAAATAAGCTGCCTCCCACCACCAGCAGCAAGTCTCGAACGCGGGAAGGGCGAGGCAGCAGGGTTTGCGCCAAAGGTGTGTGAACAAAAGTTGCAGTCATAGGCTACTCGAAAGACTGAGATACAAGGGATAGCAACCCTCTGCCGGGATCTGCCGGCTATCGCAAAAAGTTTTGGTTAGGGATCCCGATGGCATTGCAGCGATTGGCCGGCAAAAGGGCTGCATCCCGTGCAGTATACCGTAACCGGCGGATCCCGCACCTAGGCACTAGCTTTATCAATAAAAATAAAATTGGGTCTAGAGAAACAGTCTGTGCAGTCGGCCTTGCGGGGAAACCCTATTGTTGGGAATAACCAGAAAAGTCCAACGGGAGAACCGTACCGAGCCCGCTGCAGCTGCACAGCCCCTCAACTCAAAACCCAAAAAAAGACTGGCAGTGTGAGGTCTGCCAGTCTGAGCAGTTCCCTGTGAGTGAGCTGATGCCGTCGTTGCCAACGTCTTCAACCCGATCCCCAGTTTGTGTCGCTTCTTGCCATCTGGAAGTGATTTAGATCACCTGAGACTTGGGATCTTCAGCCTCGGCGAGCCCTTACAGAGGGAACACCTCAAAACAACGGCAACTGCTCCTCTTGCGCCGGGGCAGGCTCCTCCCAATTGGGATCCCAGTCCTGTGAGGGATCCGCGGCTTCTGCCAGCAGCTGACGGGCGGCGGCCAGCAACTCGTTGTGCAAAGGGGCCAGATCGCTGCGGTCGGCCAGATACTGCTCCAGAGCCGTCAGGGGCTCAAGTCGGCTGGGATCCAAGCCCGGCAGACGGATGCGGCCGGGGCCGATCACTTCCGGAGTGATGGTATAGCTAAAGGCAGGGGCGAGAGCATTGTGCAAAGCCCGCTCATCGACGCAGTCGAGCTGGTCGGGGCGTAGGCGGTAGATCAACCGCAGGATAGAGCCGGCCACCGGCGCCTTGGCGATGGCGGCCAGCAGTTTGGCCTGCACCTGCTGGGGCGGATCGGCGCTCAGATCCAGGCGGATGGTGTGAAAGGTGCGGGTGGGCAAGGGCAAAAATTCGTAGCTCGCACCTGTGGGGGTGACTTCGACCAGCACACAACCTTTTTCCTCTTTTTCCTCGCCAAAGTCCACCCGCTCAATACTGCCGGGATAGATCACCAAGGGATCCCGACACAGCACCTGATGGCGGTGCACATGCCCTAGGGCAACGTATTGGTAGGCAGGCCGCGCCAGCAGCGAGAGGGGTACCGTAAATCCTTTACCCACCGAAAGATGCCGTTCTGCTCCGTAGCGGGCCGTCTCTACCATGACGTGAGCCAGCAAAATCGCCGGGATCCCCGGCTGCAGGGTGCGGACCTCCCCCTCTAGGGCCAGATGAAGACGCTGCAGGAGCTGATGGGCGAGGATTTCCCCATCCAGTCCCAAGCTCTCTTGTTGCGTGAGCAGAGCGGAGCGGTTCAGCCAAGGTAAAGTCGTCACCTGCACCGGGCCGCTGCGAGTTGCGATCCGATGAGTTTGCAGCCTGTCTCCCACGATAAAGCCTGCAACCCCCAAAGCGCGGTAGATGGCCAGGCTGTTGCCCTCTTGCCCTTGCCCATACTGGTCGTGGTTGCCCACCAACAGGACGGTCGGGATCCCGGCATCGGCCAAGCGGCGAAATTGTTGGGCAAAAAGCTCTTGGTGGAGGGGGGGTGGTGTTGCATCGGGAAAAGCATCACCCCCGAACAACACCAGATCCACCGCTTGGTTGAGCGCATGGTCAATGCACAGGCGCAAAGAAGTCACAAAATCTTCTAAACGGGTGTTCAATCCAGTGGCCGGGTTGATGTGACCATGGGCAAGGCTGCTGCCCAGATGAACGTCCGAAAGATGTAGCAGCCTCACCATCTTGGATACTCTTGGAGTCTTTGAAGCCCTCTCATCTGTTGGGATCAACCTTGCCGTTCGCGTTAGCGGAGCCGAGTCCTTTGCTTGCCTGGCCTCCCAGATCCAGAGCTAGGAATCTTGGCTCAAGCTTGTCGGCGGGGTCTGGCTCGATCCAAACGCAAGGGCCGGCCCATGAACTCCTGCCCGTTAGCACTCTCGATGGCTTCATCTTCCTCGGCCTCGGTTGCCAGATCCACAAACGCGAAGCCTCTTGTCTGACCCGTTTCCCGATCTATCGGGATTGTAACCGACTTAACGTTCCACCTCTGCTGGAAGAAAGCTGCTAGTTCTTCTGTTGAGGCTTTATAGTTCAGGTTTCCCACAAAAATGGTCATAGCAATTCAAGCAAAGTAAGGCACCAATCAGCAAGAGGGGCAACCAGGCTCCAGGGTAATTCACTTCTATCATGGAGACTTACCGAATCGCACAACATGAAAGGATGTAAAGGGATCCCTGCCGGAAAATCCTCCCGCTTCCTGGTCCAAAATCTACCTTTGTCAAACTTTACAGGCCTGTACTCTCCCTGCCACCGGGTTGAATTCCTCTGCCCTCGCCTCAGCCAAACTCAGGCACCGCCGGGATCCCACACCTTGCCATGTTGTTGCAATTTGTTAAGATGTGTATTAGATTGCTTGCACTACCTGGCCGGATCTGCGCTGTTGCAACCCTCTGCAGATCCCTAAACCTGAGCACCCTGAGGTGATAATGATGGACGAAACGCTAGATCTCTCCTTGGAGCAGCAATTTCGCCAGCGGGCTTTCGAGACCTTGGTTTCTCGGATGAGCCACGAGCAGGCCAAAGACATCTTGGTTAAACTGCACAAGCAAATGCTGTTGCAGGAAGCCACTTACCGCCAACTGCTGCGTCATTCCCTCAGCGCCTGATGCACGCCCTTTCGCTTCCCACTTGGTGGATTCACATCGCCAGTGTCTTGGAGTGGAGCGCTGCCATTGTGCTTGTGTGGCAATTTGGGGGGCGGGTGGGCCGGCCCGAGTGGCGAAGTTTGAGCTGGGCAATGCTGCCCGCTTTGCTGGGGGCGATGTGCGCGATCACCTGGCACTGGTTTGACAACGACCCCAATTTGGACTGGGTGGTAACTGCCCAGGCCAGTTTTACTTTAATCGGCAACTGTACGCTGGCCTGGGCTGCTTACCACATTTGGCGGGCTGAGGCAGCAGATGCACCTTCACGGGAGGGGGAGCCCGACTGAGCGATGAACAGTTTGTTTGCCCTCTCCTTGTTTCCTTACTTGGTCTTTTTGTTCTTCCTGTCGCGGCTGCGCCGGATCCCGCGGCTGGCCCTGACTGGGTTTTGGCTGCTGCTCCTTTTTGTGGCCATCAGCATCCCGGCAGGGCTGTACGCTCAGGTTCACTACGGCACTTCTCTGGCCAACGTGGATCCCTTGCATGGGGGGGCAGAGGCTTTTCTCACCCTCTCCAACATTTTGGTGGCCTTGGGCTTCAAGCAAGCCATTGACCGCCAGGGATCCCCAGAGGCTGGGGACGGCAGCTCTGAGTTGTAGTCATTGCAAACGAGCCTGAGCCAGTCTTTCGACCTGACACACTGCCGAGCCCAAGCGCTCCGCGCCGCTACCCTCACCCCCAACCCCTCTCCCTCTGGGAGAGGGGGGCTGAGCGGCAGACGAATCGCCTCGGCACGGCATGAACCGAATGTAAAATGGAAGTCTGGACTGGACGTCTGCTGTTGTTTATTCTGAGAGACCTGCCGGATGGTGGCCACTCTTTCTGTCCCCAAAGTGAAGCTCAAGCATCCGCCCCTGCGCATCTATCGCATGGGCGACAAGGTGCTGCGGCAGCCGGCCAAGCGTGTCAGCCAGGTCAACGATGAGATCCGCCAGCTTGCTCGCGACATGCTGCAGACCATGTACAGCTCGGATGGGATCGGTCTGGCGGCTCCGCAGGTGGGCATTCCCAAGCGCATGATTGTGGTGGATCCCCATCCCGACAAGCCGGAGGTGCCGCCGCTGGTGCTGATCAACCCGGAGATCCGCGAGTATATTGGCGAAGCAGTTGCCGGGCAGGAGGGCTGCCTGAGCATTCCGGGGGTATTTTGCGAGGTGATGCGCCCAGAAGGGATCGTGGTTTCGTTTAAAGATGAAACCGGTCGGCCCCGCACCATTCGAGCTGACGATTTGCTGGCGCGGGTGATCCAGCACGAAATCGATCACCTCAATGGTGTGCTGTTTGTGGATCACGTGGAAAACGAGCTGCTGCTGGATCAGGAGCTGCGCAAGCACGGCTTTCAGATGCAGGATGTACAGCGCAAAGGCAAGCCCTCTGTCGCCTCTCGCTGAAGCCCTGGCAAAGTTTTCACGTCTTAGTTTGTGTTGGTTTAGTGCTGCAGGCGCTGAGCCAAGAGCTGCTCCTCTAGGGCGGCGATGCGGTTGTAGGCAGCGGTTAATTGGGCACTCAGTCGCTGGACTTGGGCTTCTGGGGCAAGCTCGTGTCCCATGCTGCGGCTGCTTACCACGGTGGGTTCATCATCCAACAGGAAGTTGTGGCTGCCATCTTCCACCAAGTCTGAGATCAGAACGCTATAGCGGGAGGGGGCGGGGACATTTTTTTTAGCCTCCTGCTTTGCCAGAAGAGCAGCTGCCACCTGCTCCGGCATCCGCTCGATGGCAGCTTTCAGCTCCTGTATTTGCGACTCCAGACGCTCAAGATAGTGCTGCACTGCTTCGCTCATAGCTGCCCCAGTTTGACTCTTTACTTTTATTGAAAGAGATAAGTTCTCGCTTCTCCCCTTCTTCCCCTAGATCATTTAACGATTACGCAGTTGGAGAACTAAACGTCGGCTTCAGGAGTTTACCCTAGCAAGCCAGTCCTGCTGGTTGGCGTCGGCCACAATTGAGATAGGCTCTCTCCAAAGTTTTTTCCAGAGCAGGTTTCTCTCTATTTCCAGACAAAAAATGCAGGATGCGGTTCTCCCCTTTCCCCAACAGGGCTATACCTTGCCCGTGTTTGCGGTGGCTGCTGCTAAGGCTGCTCTCCACCGTCTCATCGGGATCGCTTTGGAGCAGGACGGCGCTCATCCTGTCATTGCCGTGCAGGTGGAGCCTGAGGCGGGATCCGCTGCCGGCTGGGTCAGGATCCCGGTAGAGCAGGTGGCAGCTTTGTCGGAGAACACGGCTCTGGCCATTACCCGCTCGGATCCCGGCCCTCACCTGGATCTCACCCGCAACACACCGGTCTGGGCCTGGGTGAGCTTGGAGGAACGGGATCCCACCGCTCTCCCTTTGCTCCTGGAAGCGGGGGAGGGGCTGGGGCGGCACGCCGACGGCAGCCCGGCCATCTATGCCTACGCCCGGCGCCTGTTTGAGATCAACCTTTTGTCTGGGATCCCAGAGGGTTATCGGCTGCGGGTGCGCATCATCTTGCCGGAGGGAAAACTCTTGGCGGAGCGGACTTCCAATGCGGCGTTTGGGGTGCTGGAAGGACTGGCTCTTTTGGGGACACGGGCGGAGGTGGAGCCTTCTGCCGGCGCCGAGAGCCTGGAGCGGGCCCGCTGCGAATTGCAGCAGAAGTTGGAAAAGCACAGGCATCTGGCCTTTTGCGTGGGTAGCCATGGGCAGCAGGTGGCCTTGAGGCAAGGGATCCCGGCGGAAGAGATTCTACTGGTGGCCAATTGGATCGGGCCGCTGCTGGTGGAAGCAGGGTTGCGGGGGGCGGAGTCGGTTCATTTGATCGGCTACCACGGCAAGCTGATCAAGCTGGCAGGGGGCATCTTCACCACTTCCAGCCATGTGGCCGATGCCCGCCTGGAAATCTTGATGGCAGCCCTCATCCGCTGCGGGGGAACAGCCGAACAGGCGCGGCAGGTGCTAGAGCTAAGGACGGTGGAGGCAGCGGTGCAGTATCTGAAGGAGCTGGGCTGGGCAGAGCCGGTGCTGCAGGAGCTGTCCCGACAAATCCGCCAGCGGGCGACAGCCTATGTGCAAAAGTATGCTGCTCGATCCCTGCCGGTGCAGGTAACCCTGTTCGATCGGCAGGGCCAGGTTTGCGCTCAGGTTGGGATCTCCTCCCCAAGCCCTTGATCCCTGCTGTTGTTCCTCACCCCCAGCCCATCTCTCTAAGGCGAGCCCAAGCGCTCCGCGCCGCTAGCGCGACCACCCCCAGCCCCTCTCCCAAAGGGACACCCTCACCCCCAGCCCCTCTCCCAAAGGGAGAGGGGAGTTAGGGATCGCACTCCGCGCTGCCGGCACGTTTGCGACAGCGTTGCGTACCAAATAACGACGTAGAGAAACATTTCATTGCTATTTGAATTGCTACTTGAAACGACTCTAATGACCGTCAGGCTAGAGCCGAAAAAAAGGCTAATCTCCCAACTCAGGATCCGGCCGTACCCGCACTTCCATCTGGCGCAGCAGACGCAGCGAGCTTTCCGGCCCGTCGATCATCTGCTGTTCGTTGATCCAGTAGGTGGCAATGCCCAGGTCTTCCAGAAATCGAATGTAGGGATCCGGGGGCGGACCATCGAAAACGGCCGCCTTGTGGACGGAGAAGCCCTGTTCGATCCAGGGGGTGAGGGCAAAGCGCTCGTAATAGAATAATTGCCCCACCACCTCCTGCAGCGCCTCTGCCGCATCTTTGTGGTGTAGCAATTTCACCTCGGCCAAAAGCAGGTTTCCATCTGCCACCGCCAGAAAGTCAAACGTGTGCTGGTCTTCCCGCACCTCCAGCCCGGCCAGGCGGAACCAGCGGCGAAAGTGGTGCAAGATCTCGTTGTGGCGCTCGCTGCGCTCCAACTGACGCCGACGGCGACGCTCTGCCATCAGCGGGTCTGTCCCCGCACAGGAAGGGATCCCACTGCTGCGAAACTGGGGCGGCTCATCCGGATCCAAGACCACCTTACCCCCGGCAGGTTGATGGAGAAGGGGCGGCATCTGGGGCAACAGCTCGGCGGATCCCCACTCCACCTCTGGTTGCGCTGCCAAAGCGAGCAGATGGCGATTGAGAGGGTGCTCAGGGTGGGTGTTGAACAACAGCTTGAGTTGAGAGTGGCTGAACTGAAAATCCAGGCGAAACTGCTCCACCGAAAGGCTGCTCCGCCCCTTCTGCAGAGTCTCCTGGCCAAAGTAGAGCAGCACCAGCAGAGGATAGATGGGCAGGGGGCGATGGGGCGGGATGAGCATGGCCCACATGTCCTCGGTCCAGTGGGGGAGCAAAATCTCCGCTTGCTTGCCCTTGCCCACCACCTGCAGCATTTTGGGATGCCCCGGTTGCCAGCCACAAGGGTGATCGTCGAAGCCGCAGGTTTGCCGCCCTTGATCCACGCTCAAGGGGTAGCGCCCGTCGTAGAGGCGAAAGGGACACAGATCCCGGTCTTCGGCCAGAAAACGCTCGTCCTGCCACAGATGGGCTGCCAGGGCATGACAACCAATGCCCTCCTGGCTGTTACAAGCTTTGAGCCAGCGCCGTTCTGCTAGTTTGCCGCCCACTTTGCTTGGCGCCAGGGGCTGGACAAGGCCATTTTCCCCTTGGTTGAACAAGGGCCACACCAAGGGCTCCCCCGTCTCCGGCAGGGTGGGCAGCAGGGGGTGGACTTTGCTGTAGAAGGGATCGCAAATGCGCTGGGCCACCTGCTGCAGAGGCAGGCCATGGGGGGATCCCACCGCCGGCAGAAGGGATCCCGAGCCGGCCTGGGCGCGATGGTACTGGATGGCCAGCGCCACCTCCACTCCCACCGGACGCAGTTCCGGCGTCAACTGCCGATAGCGCTGCAGCAGCCGCGAGGCTTGCACAAACAGGTCGTAGCGACGAACTGGAACTGCGTCAGCCATAAGGTTGCCGGGGAAATTCTTCGCCGACTTGAGCGAAAGTTGTCTATGGATTTGCCTCTCGGTCTCAAACAAGATCGAGATTGGGTTTGTTGTCTGTGCAAGGGCTGCAACTGCCGAGCGCCGCGGCCCGAAGGCTCGTTTCGCTTGGCACCAGGTCAGTTGTCAGTGTAGTAGAGAAACCCCAGCGCGGAAAGATTTAAGGCTCAGCTTTGTTCCCTCAGACAGGATTGGGTTGGGGCCTCTCCTTCTTTTCAGGATCCGGGGTTGGCTGGGCTACGATGAGAAGCTGTAGCGCCTTTGCCAACTTTGTCAATCATGGCTAGCATCCAACGGGATCCTGAGGTCAACTTGTCGGCTGCCTCAACTCTTGCCCAAGAGTCTCAGCCCTCGGCGCCCCCCTTGCCTTTGCCCGTCATGTTTCGCCTAGGCTTATTTCAGATGGGCCTGGGGATGATGTCGCTGCTGACGCTGGGGGTGCTCAACCGGGTCATGATCGACCTGGATCTCTTGGCCATCCCGGCCACGGTGGTGGGGGGATCCCTGGCCATGCACCAGTTGGTTTCCCCGGCCCGCGTCTGGTTTGGGCAGCTTTCCGATGCCAAGCCTTTGTTTGGGACGCACCGCAGCGGCTATGTGCGCCTGGGCTCGGTGCTGTTTGCCCTGTGCATCTTCTTGGCCGTGCAGGTGGTGTGGGGTTTGGGGCAGAGCTTTGCCAGTAGCGGTTGGTCGCTGGCCACCTACGGTTGGATTGCTCTCGCCGCCTTGATGTTTGCTCTTTATGGGCTTTGCCTGAGCGCCTGCTCCACGCCCTTTGCGGCGCTGCTGGTGGATGTTTCCGATGAGCACAACCGCTCCCAGTTGGTGGGGATCGTCTGGTCGATGCTGATGGTGGGTATTGCCGGCGGGGCAATTGGCTCGGCAGTGCTGCTGCGCGGCCTGGATCCCGAGAACTTGCAGAGCACGATCAACCGCCTCTTCATTGTTATTCCTGCTGTGGTGATCCTGCTGGGGGTGATCGCCACCTGGGGGGTGGAAGAACGCTATTCCCGCTATGGATCCCGTTCCACCTTGGCCGGGCGGGAAGACCAGATCACCCTGGGCACGGCCCTCAAGGTGCTCACCGCCAGCCGCCAAACCCTGATCTTCTTTGGCTTTTTGGTTCTGATGACCATGGGCCTGTTTATCCAGCAGCCGGTTCTGGAGCCCTATGGCGGCGAGGTGTTCGGCATGACCGTATCCCAAAGCACCCAGCTCAACGCCTTCTGGAGCCTGGGCGTTCTGGCGGGAATTGTGGTGACCGGATTTCTGATCGTGCCCAGGCTGGGCAAGCAGCCAACGGCTCGGCTGGGCTGCCTGCTGGTGGCGATCTCCTTTGGGTTGACCATTTTGGCAGGGTTTACGGGCGAGCCAGCGATGTTGCAACTGTGCATGATCCTGTTTGGCCTGGCTTCCGGGATCACCACCAACGGCGCCATTAGCCTAATGTTGGACTTGACGGCAGCAGAAACCGCCGGCACCTTCATCGGGGCTTGGGGCCTGGCACAGGCCATGTCGCAGGCGCTCTCTACCCTCATTGGTGGCGCCTTGCTGGATCTGGGGCGGATTCTCTTTCCCTCTTCCCCCGTCCTCTCCTACGCCACCGTCTTCGGGGTGGAGGCGGCGGTGATGCTGCTGGCGGTGTATTTGCTGGGACGGGTGAGCGTAACCGAGTTCCGGGAGAAAACCAGCCGCGCCCTGACCGAGGTGCTGGCGCTGGAGCTGGAAGGCTAACGCCGCTGGGCCGGCTCGTAGTGGGGGCAGCCCTGGCAGGGCCCGCTGGGGTTGACGGCGCAGCGCAGCAGCGGCGAGTGGGCGTTGAACCGACAGGAGGGATCCCCTAGAAATTGGCCAACCTCAGGCGGGGAACTCACGGGGCGCACCAGAGCGCGGATGCCGCAGAGGTGATATTTGCCTTGCCGCAATTGGTAGGAGTGGCGCTTTTCCAAAACCAAATAGTGCTGCTCCGCCAGTTGAACGTAGGTGCCCGGATGGGGGCTGCTCTCCCAGGGGCATTCCTCCACCACCTCTCCCGAATCTGCATCGATCCACTGAATGGGCAAGGTCGGGTTGATGGAAGACATAGGGCGCCAAGGAAGTCAGTTTGGGGCAGCAGACTTGAGAATGCTGGACTGGGTCTGACCCATGATAAAACCTGTGCCGCTTTTCCCAGCAACACCGACTACAGTTAGTACAGACTTTACAGTCGTTTCAAACAAGATTGAGACGCTTTGCCCCCTCACCCCCAGCCCCTCTCCCTTTGGGAGAGGGGAGCTAGAGACGTAACAAACTGTTTCATTGCTGTTTGATAATGACTAGATGTTGGAGCGGGCTTGGCGAGCCAGTTGGGTGAGAAAAGCCAGCGGATGACGGTTGTGGAGTTGCTGCTTGAGCCGCTCTTGCAGAATCTCCTCCTGCCAGGGATCCCCCGATTGCAGCCACTCCAGGTAGCTGAGCCCCGCTACCCGCGTCAGGTAGGCCCCGCTGGCCGCCTGCAGGGGGATCCCCATGAGCATCCAGGGGCTGGCTTTGAGGGCAGAGCCCAGGGCCTGGGTGGCCAGCTCCAGTCCTCCTAGCTGCACGATCATTTGCGCCAGGCTGTGGGCCATTTGCTGGGCCTGCTGCAGGGTGATGCGGCGATCGAACACCTGATGCAGCTCGCCGATCATGCGCGCCTGGATGGCCACCCCCGCCAGCACATCCAAAGCCGGAAGAGGGGTCACGGCCAAGGCAGCAGCTGTCGCCCACTGCATCCGTTCCACGATCCGGCGACCCTGTTGGTGGCGCTCTTCCCGCAAAGCCTGCTGGACGGCCTCGCCCAGGGTTTGGGTCTGCAACAGGGCGTTGGCCAGGCGCAGATGGGATCCCTTTTGCTGCAGCAGGCGGGCCATCTGCTGGATGAGGGCGGCAGTATCGGGGGGCTGTGGCTCCCAGGTTTCTTGCCGGGATCCGTCTGGAAAGCAGTAGCGGACTTTCAAGGGCTCTGGGTCGGCAGCAATGGCCACCACCTGCTCAGGGGGGATGACGCCGGCGGTGCGCTGGCGCAGGTGGGCCAAGATGATCTCCACCTCTTCCGGCAGCATTTGATCCGTCTTGTTGAGGGCCAGGATGGTGGATTTCCCCAGCCGGGCCAGCTCCAGCAGCTCGGCATATTCCGAGGCCAGCAGATCCCCGGCCACCACCAAGATCAGCAGATCGGCCTTCTGGGCCAGGGCGCGCGCTTCTGCCTCGCCGGCGCCGCCGATGGTCAGCAGGCCAGGGGTATCGGTGAGGGAGATGGGGCCGCTCCAGCCCTCCAGCCGATAGGTGTGAATGGATCCCTGCTGGGTAGTGCCCAGGGTGGGAGCGGTTTCCCCCACAGGCTGCCCCATCAAGGCGTTGATCAGAGAAGTTTTACCAGCAGAGGCAGTGCCGAACACCACCAGGTGCAATTCCTCCTGGGCCAGCCGCCGGTCGATTTCCTGCATCTTGGCCTGTAAGGCGCGACGGCTGATGTCGTTTTGCAGCTTCTGGATGAGGCGATCGACATCCTGCAGATCCGCCTGCACCTGATCCCGGGTCAACTTAACCCGCCGTTTGCCTGGGGTTGGATCCCTCTGCTGTTGGCGAGCCTGTTGCCACCAGTGCTGCACCGCCAGCCCTGCCGCCACCGTTCCTCCCAGGATGCCGGCCACCAGCAGATCTGCCAGCGGCACCGAATAGGGAGCAACAAAGCTGTAGATGCCACTAACCCATTGCAGGTATTGGCTGAGAGCCGCCAAGCCCAGCCCCGTCAATAACCACAGCCACGTGGAGCGCGACAGCACCATGCCAACCCACAGCTTGCCCAAATGCCCGATCCGGAACGGAGCCTGATCTCTAGAGAAGCTCTGAAGATCTATCCAGAGGTCTACAAAGG
>NZ_JANSJB010000001.1:20038-22092 GCF_047462355.1 Synechococcus sp. H55.9
AGAGCGTCCTCAGCCCAAGCGGCCAGGGATCCCCGCCAAAACCGCCGGCGGCTCCAGCGGCGCCGGCAGAAACTCACCCCCCCGGTAGTCCAGTAGCTGCACCAGGAGCAAGTAGCCCACCCCCAGGGCAATGGCCAAAGCTCCCGTAACAATAGCCACCCACTTAGGCCGTTCCACGCTGCGCCTCCCCCGTCAACTGCCTATCCCTACCCATGATGCCCGAAACGACCACTTGCGGCCCAGCCAAGGATGTCTGGAAGTTTTTGTATCCTGAGGGGGTGTGAGGTCTGGAGAGATGATGAACGGGATCCCATCTTGGCGGCGGCAACTGCGGCGTTGGCTGCCCTGGGCTGCCCTGCTGCTGCTCCTGGTGGCAATTGGCTACTGGGTGGGCCCCCGACCCCGACCTTATCCCCAAGAGCCAGAGCTGCCCACCCTGGCCCCTCTGCCGCAGCACCCCCGCATCCGGGTGGCCTTCAACCAAAGCCGCGAGAGCACCTATCGAGATCCCTATCGCCAGGTCTATCGCTACGGCTACAACCTAGAGGAGTTGATTATCTCTCAGATTCGCTCTGCCCGGCAGTCGGTGGATGTGGCGGTGCAGGAGCTGAACCTGCCTCTCATTGCCCAAGCCCTAGCCGAGCGGCGGCAGGCCGGGATCCCGGTGCGGGTGATTACCGAAAACACCTATGTGCGGGCCTGGCACCAGCTCACCCCTGCCGAAGTGGGGGCGCTGGACGAGCGCAGCCGTCAAAAGTTCGAAGAGTACCGCCACCTGGTGGATGTGAACCGGGACGGACAGTTCTCCCCTGAGGAGATCGCCAGCCGGGATGTCTATGCCCTGCTCGATGGGGGGCAAGTGCCCTGGCTGGATGACACCGCCAACGGCTCCAAGGGCAGCGGCCTGATGCACCACAAGTTTGTGATTATCGACGGGCAGCGGGTGCTGACCGGGTCGGCCAATTTTACCCTCTCCGATATTCACGGGGATTTCGATGCCCCCGGCAGTGTGGGCAACGCCAATCACCTACTGCTGCTCGATAGCCCCGAGCTGGCCCGCATCTACACCGAGGAATTCAACCTCATGTGGGGGGATGGGCCAGGGGGATCGCCCGACAGCCGCTTTGGCGTGCAAAAGCTCAGGCGCCCCCTGGAGACGGTTTACCTTGACGATGCCATCGTGGGGGTGCATTTTTCCCCTGCCAGCCGCTCCCTGCCCTATGAGGCCACCTCCAACGGCCTCATCGCGGCCACCCTGGCCCAAGCGCGGCAGCAGGTGGATCTGGCTCTGTTTGTCTTTACCGACTCAGGCATTGCCAACCAGCTCAGGCAACTGCGCCAGGAGCGTAACGTAGAAATTCGCGGCCTGTTTGACCCTGGCTTTGCCTTTCGTGACTACAGCCGCACCCTGGAGATGTGGGGGCTGCTGCTCCCCGACGAAAACTGCCGGGTGGACGCGGCCCGCCTGCCCTGGACAGTGCCCGCCTCCTCTGTGGGCGTGCCCAACCTCGCTCCGGGAGACAAACTGCACCACAAGTTCGCCATCGTTGACCCCGGCACCCCCCAGGCCACGGTGATCACCGGATCCCACAATTGGTCGGTGGCGGCCAACCACCTCAACGACGAAAACCTCTTGATCATCCGCAACGGGCGGGTAGCGGATCACTTTGTGCGCGAGTTCGAGCGGCTCCTTGCCGAGGCCCGCTTTGGCCCCAGCCGCCGCCTGCAGCAACAGGCGGAAGAGAGAGCCCGCCTCTGCCCGAGCCCTGTCCCCGTTGCCCTCTCCCCATCTGAAGCAGAGCCGGAGCTGCTGGAAGTCGAGGCGATCTCCGTTCCTGACAGGGGATCCCCTTCCCAGCCGGCTACCCCGCAATCTTCTCGCGTGAACTTAAACACCGCCACCGCAGCGGAGCTGGAGCAGTTGCCCGGCATTGGCCCGGGCCTGGCGCAGCGCATCATCGAGGCCCGCCCCTTCTCCTCCTTGGAAGATCTGCAGCGGGTCAAGGGCATCGGCCCGGCCCGGATTGAGCAACTGCGGGATCGGGTCACCTGGT
>NZ_JANSJB010000001.1:22192-31721 GCF_047462355.1 Synechococcus sp. H55.9
TCCTGAGCCAGCTCCAGAAAAGCTCCCATACGACGAAACTTTTGGTAGCGCTCCTCCCGCAACTCCCGCCCGCTCAGGGCAGAAAGTTCCTTGAGATGTCGTAGGAGCGCCTCCTTTAGGGTCTGGGCAGCTTCCAGAGGAGCGCGGTGGGCGCCGCCAACCGGCTCTGGCAAGATCTCGTCGATCACCTCCAGTTGCAGCAGATCCTGGGCAGTAATGCGCAGGGCGGCGGCGGCTTGGGGCGCTTTCTTGGCATCTTTCCAAAGGATGGCCGCACAGCCTTCCGGCGAGATCACCGAATAAACGGCGTGCTCAAACATCAAGATGCGATCCCCAACGCCAATGGCCAAAGCCCCGCCGGATCCCCCTTCGCCGATGACAGTGCAGATGATGGGGATCTCCAGCCGAAACAGGGTCTGCAGGTTGGTGGCGATGGCCTCCCCTTGGCCCTCAGCCTCTGCCTTGACTCCCGGATAGGCCCCCGGCGTATCGATAAAGGTCAAGAGCGGCAGGCCAAAGCGGTGGGCGTGCTCCATCAGCCGCAGCGCCTTGCGGTAGCCGGCGGGGTTGGGCATGCCGAAGTTGCGGTGGATGTTGTCCTTGGTGTCGCGGCCTTTTTGGTGGCCCAGGATCATCACCGGCTGATCCCCCAGCTTGGCCAGGCCGCCGACGATGGCCGGATCGTCTTGGCCGTGGCGATCCCCGTGCAGCTCAAACCAGTCGTCGCAGATGGTCTGCACATAGTCCAAGGTGGTGGGGCGGCGGGGATGGCGGGCCACCTGCAGCCGCTCGACAGGCGTGAGCTGGCTGAAAATCTCGCGGCGCAGCTCTTCGGCTTTGGCCTCCAGCTGGCGAATCTGCTCGGAGGCGTCGATGTCGTTTTCTTCGGCCAAGGCCCGAATTTCCTGGATGCGCTGTTCGAGGGCGGCAACGGGCTGCTCAAACTCCAGCAGCAGTCGGTCGGTAGCTTTGGTCATGAGCAGTTGAAGTAACCTTGAGTTAAAGTGTGAGGCTGATGCGGGTCACAGCTTTTGAGGTGGTAGGCTGCTGAAGGCCAGGAGCCACTCGCATGGCGGCGCGTAGCGCTATCTTCTCACATCCGGATTTTCTAAGCTAGAGAAGGCCCTCTTCTGGCTCCGCTCAAACCTGTGTTTTCCTCCTCCCACTCCTCTGCACCTCTTCCCCCCTGGCTGCGCTGGGCGGTGGTGGGATCCGTCGTCCTGGCCATCGCAGGGGGCGCCTTTTGGCACTACGCTCAGCCGGAGCGGCAAATCCGAGTCCACACGCAAAGGTTGCTGCAAGCTGTAGAACGGCGAGATTGGGCCCAAGTAGAAAACTTAGTGGCCGCCACTTATCGCGATGGCTGGGGCTTGGACAAAGAGCAGGCACTGGCCTACAGCCGCGAGGTCTTCGGCCAGTTTTTGCGCCTGCGCATCCGGCCTCAAGAGCTACAGGTGCAGCTCGGCCCTGGGGATCAAGGCCAAGCCACCCTCTGGTTTATTATTGAGGGATCCGGCGGCCCTCTGGCCAACCTGACGCGGGATCAGGTAAACGCGCTGGAACAGCCCTTCCGCCTGGACTGGCAGCGGCGGGATCCCTACCGTTGGGAGCTAGCCCGCGTCGAGAACCCGGCACTGGAGCTACCCCCTATCCCCGCTCAGGGACGGACAGACCAAAGATGAGGGTCAAACACCAACAGGGGGAGCCGACCCTCGGCGGGCGGGATCCATCCCACAATGCCTCGTTGGCGGCCTTGGGCGGCGTAGCGGCTGGGGAGAGGTTGTACCTGAGAAGCAGCTAGGCGGCGCAGGATTGGCTGACTGGGAAGGGGCAGGGCCATCGTTTTCGAGTTATCGACCTGATTGGGTGGGCCGTCCTCACAACTGCCCGCTTGCAGCAACAGAACTCCCTGGGGCAGAAACGGGATCCCGCGGCCCAGCAATAGACGGCTGGTATCCAAAAGCTCAAGGCCGTCCTCCTGAACAGATTGAAAGTCTTGCCAGGCCAAAACCCGTCGCGCCCGTTCAATGGGTAGACCAAAACAGTAGGAGCTCAGTTGAAAGGTAATCAAGGTTTGCTGGTTTCTCAGGTGCTCCTGGCGGGCCAGACGGCGCAAGCGCAGAGGAGAGAGGAGGGCCATGGTCTACCTCGCTACCGACAATATCGGCGGGGCCGGCTGCAGCAGATCCCGTAACTGTTGGATCAGCTCCTGTTCCTGAAAGGGCTTGGAGAAATAGGCGCTGGCTCCCAGCCGTTGGGCCAATTGGCGATGTTTCTCGCCGCTGCGGGAAGTCAGGATGACCACAGGGAGCTGGCTATACAGGGAGTGGCCACGAATCCGGGCCAACAAGCCAAAGCCATCCAGCCGCGGCATTTCGATATCACTGATCACCGCTTGGATGGGAACTCCTTTCTCAAGCCGTTCCCAAGCCTCTTGTCCGTCGCGGGCTTGTTCAACCCGAAACCCCGCCCTTTCCAGGGTTATGGCCAAGAAGCGGCGCACGTTAACTGAATCTTCCACCACCAGCAGATGGGGCTGGGCGGCAAACCTGGACTGGGGAAGGGGATCCCTTGCTGGCCGGCAGGGCCGATCCCGCTGGGCCAGCAGCCAGCTTAGGAGGGCAGGCGGATCCACGAAAAGGGCCATTCGCCCATCCGCCAAAACGGTGCAGCCAGAGAACCCCGGCGGCAGAGGCAGACCTCCCTCCACCGGACGCAGGGTGACCTCTTGCTCCCGCCAGAACCGATCCAGCAACAGACCGTAGGGCTGGTTGCCTTCCGCCACCAACAGCACCACAGGTCGGTCGAGGAGGGGGGTCCCATCCATTTCCTGGACAGGCTGCCAGCGGGCAAAGCGAAACCAACGCCCTACGGGGATCAAAGGAACCTGCTCTCCCTCCCAAAGGAAGGCATCGGCAGGAAGCTCAGGAGCCAGCAGCACCTCTTCCACTGCGTTGGCCGGAAAGGCCAACATCAACCCCCGGCACTCTGTTAGCAGCACGCGGCTGACGCTCAGGGAAAGAGGCAGAGTCAGGGTAAACAGCGTACCCTCCCCCGCCCTAGATTCCACCTGAACCTGCCCCCCAATTTGTTCCAAGTTGGTGCGCACCACATCCAAACCCACCCCCCGCCCCGAGAGCTCGCTGACTTGCTCGGCGGTGCTGAAGCCCGGCTGGAAAATGAGCTCAAGCAGCTCCTCCTTGGAAGCCTGATCCAAGTCGGCGGCAGAAAAACCCATTTGCAAGGCCCGGGCACGCACCTTGTCCAGAGAAATCCCTCTTCCATCGTCGCGTACCGTAATGAAGGTGCGGTTGCCCCGTTGGCTGGCGGCAATTTCAATCAGCCCTTTGGCCGGCTTGCCCCGAGCCAAGCGGGTGTCCGGATCTTCAATGCCGTGGTCGAAGGCGTTGCGCACCAAGTGCAACAAGGGATCCGCCAAAGCTTCCAAAATCGAACGCTCGATTAGGGTGGATCCCCCCAGAACCCGCAGCTCCACAGGCTTGCCATGGGCTAAGCTCAGCTCCCGCAGTGCCCTGGGAAAGCGATCCGTCAAATCCGACAGCGGCTGCATGCGCACCTGGTCGAGACGCATTTGCATTTGCCGGGAGAGGCGGCTGAGCTGGCGGGCGCTGCCCTCGGTCTCCTGCAGCGTGGTGTCGATATCGGCGGTAACCTCGTCAATTTGCACGATGGTCTCCATCATCTCTTGGGCCAAAAGGTGCAGCTCCCCATAGCGATCCATCTCCAAGAGGTCAAAGGTATCGACCAGGGTCAGGCCGGGATCCCTTGCTTGTGATAGCAGAGAGGCGGGCACAGTGGCGGCGACGCGGTCGTAGCTGCTGCGCAGGCGGCTGTTGGTTTCTTCTAGGGTGCGAACCCGCTGTTTGAACAAGTTGGCCAGCTCCCGCAGCCGCTGCAGGCGGCTGTTGAGGCGGTTGCGCTCACTCGTGAGCTCTCCCAACAGCTCCCCCAACTGTTCTAGAGGGCGAGCCGGCACCCGTAGCATCTCGGCGGGGCTTTTGGCCCTGGCTGGAATTGCATCCGGCAGCTCGGCAGTGGCCCCTGGGGGGGGAGGGGCTTCTGCTGCGGAGGAGACCGGAGGCTCTGCCGCATCCCAGGAGCTGGGGAGAAGATTCGTCTGGCCCACCAGCACTAGGGCCTGCGAGTGTCGCCAAGCCTGTAAAACCGCCTGAGCAACGGGCAACACCTGCTCTTTCTCAGTTGGCGGCAGCGCTTCCAGAGCCTGGGCTGCCGAGCTGCACAAGCTGACAAAGGCAGGCAGATCCAACATTTCCCCCAGCGCCCCCAGCTCTTGGGCAGCGATGAGAAACTCCTCCCGCAGACAGGGCTGGTCGGGCGCGGCCAAAACTCCCTCCAGCCGCTGCAGGCAGGCTTCCACCTCCGTTTCAAACAGCAGTACCCGGATATCGCCCCCGGCTTCTGCAGCCAACACCTGCGCGGTATCTTCCGGCCGCAACTCTCCCACCTGCTCCCGCAGCCGCTGGAAGATGGGCTCCACTTTCTCCCTCAGCCAGTCTTCTTGCAACGGCTGCCTCTGCTGGTGGCGCTGGACAATTTGGCGCATGCAATCCAACGCCGCCAACAGGGTACGCTCTACTGCGGGCTTGGCTTTTTGGGGATCCACCTGCAAGATCTTGAAGCCGTCCTCCAGGCGGTGGGCCAGGTCGCTGAGCGCCGAAAACCCCATCATCGCCGCCCCACCCTTGATGGAATGGGCAGCCCGCAGCAGGCGATCCAAACGGGGGCGATCCAACTGCCGGGATCCCAGCCCCACTACCTCTGTCTCCAGGGTGTTGAGGTAAGTCTGGGCCTCCTCCAAAAACTGCAGCCTCACCAGCCATTCGCGCGGGTCGAGGCCATCGGGATTTGGCTCCATACTAGACTGCCTCCCCCACCTTGAAGGTGGACACCGAAGCCTGTAGCTGACGGGCAACCGCCACCGTAGCTTGGAGAGAGTTGGCCACCTGTTGCGAAGCTGACGCCGTTTGGGCGGCAATGTTGGCGATCTGCTGCATCAACTGCCGCACCGTTTGGGAGGTGTCGACCTGGGCCTCGGTGGAGCGGGCGATGGCCTGGAACAGTTGGTTCACCTGCCGCGAGACTTCCACAATTTGCCCTAGGCTCTGCTTGGCTGTTTCCACCAGTCGGGTGCCTTCCACCACCTGGCCGGTGCTGGTTTCCATCGCCTGCACCACTTCGCTGGTCTCCCGTTGGATCCCTTCCACGATGCGCTCGATCTCGCGGGTGGCCTCCGCCGACTGGGCGGCCAGAGCCCCCACCTCTTCGGCAACCACCGCAAAACCCCGCCCTTCTTCCCCGGCGCGAGCCGCCTCAATGCTGGCGTTTACGGCCAACAGGTTGGTTTTCAGGGCAATCTGGTTAATCAAGGACACCACCTTGGAGATCTGCTGGGAAGATTCCCCCAGCCGTTTCACTTTCTTGGCCGTTTCGGCCACCGTCTCCCGCAGTTGCAGGATGTTCTGTACCGTGCGATCCATGGTCAAGCTGCTGTCGGTAGCCGTAGTGGCAGCAGACTCAGCTACTGTGGCAGCCTGCTGGGCCTTATCGGCCACCTCCTGGATCGAGAGCGTCATCTGTTCCACAGAGCGCAAGGTCTCTTCAATTTGGATGGCCTGCCGGAGAGCCGCCTCGGCCAGCTCGCGAATGGCTGCCTCGTCCCGGCCAATCGATTGGTTGACTTGCCCGGCAGCCTGCTGCACTTGAATCACGATGTCGCGCAAGCTCTCGATGATGACGTTGAAAAAGTCTGCCATGATGCCAACCTGTCCGGCGGTTAGCTGCGCCCGCACGGTGAGGTCTCCCCGCGAGGCCTCTGTAACCTCGCCAATAAGCTGCAGCAGCTCTCTTTGCAGCGCTTCCGACCGCTCTCGTTCTTGGGCGGCCACGGCCTTTTGCTCCAGCGCCCCCAGGTTACCCAAAGCTTGACTCAGGCGGTTGGCCAGCTCGGCCAGGTTTTTCTGGTCTTCGTCAGACCAGCTCTGGCTTTGGGCGCGGCCTACGGCCAAAAAACCGTAAAGCTCATCGCCACGTACCACCGGCGCCACCATCTCGGCTTTTAATTGGATTGTGCCCAACATCTGCAGGTGGTCGGCGCCCAGGTCTACCCCAGGCACCGGGCCAAAAGCGTAAACTTGCCCACTGTGGAGAGCCTGCTGGAGCGGAGCCGGGATCCGGCGGAGGAAGGTGCCCAAGGTGTCAGGCAGGCTGCTGTCGCGGGATTCAGCAATAACCTGCGCCTCTTCGGGAGCGGTCAGGCGATAGAAGGCCACTCGTTGGGCACCAAAGCGCTGACGCATCTCGCCCAACAGCTCGCTCAGGGGATCGATCAGCTCTTGCTCTTGGCGAATCCGGGCAATATCGGCAAACCGTTGGGCCAGCCGGGTATCGGAGACTTGTCGCTCGTAGGTGGCGTTGCGTTCCCGCACAAAGTTGCGCACCAGGATCAAGATGATCCCCCAGCTAACCAGCAGGATCGGGAAGCTGGTAGCCGAAAGGATCAAAGCCCCCAACAGATCCCGCTCGTAGAGCCGGACGCTGCTCTGAATGTTGCCGCGAATGGCCTCCAGGGTTTGGTTGATCCCTTCGGCGTAGATGCGCTTTTGCTCTTCGTACTCGGGGCTGTGCAGCAGGTCAAAGGCGCGTTCTTGCTCGCCGGCTCGAATCAAGTCAAAAGCCTGCACCTCCCACTCCACCAGTTTGATGTTGGCTTCTGTCGTTTTGGCTGCGTAGGCCTCGTAAGAAGCGGGATCCAATCGCTGAATCTCCGCCAGCACCTTATCCAACTGAGGTACATAGCGGTTGTAGCGCTCTTCCCAGGACAGATCCCCGCTGGCAGCAGCCATGCGGGCAGACATGGTCAAGACTTCATCCAAATAGATCACCTGATCGCTCAGGTTTTGCAGGGTGAACTGCCGCGAGATGGAAGGCTCGAAATCGAAGTAGGTGCGGGCTACGCTGCCGGCAGAAACGGCAAACAACAGGGAGCTGATGCCCAGCGGGAGACTGATCGCCAGAGCCAGACGGGATCCGGCGACTTTACCCTGGGGTCGAGAAGAGGGGGCCAACTTGAGGAAGAGGGGACGGAAGGAGACCATAGAGTTTTACCTATAGCTAGGAGAAAACGGTTGAGAGGGATCAAGGATTGGCTTGGGAATAGGCCGAGTTGAGCCTTTGGAGAATGGCAAGGGGGCTGAGTACCCAGAGAGTCTCTTCCTTTTCCTTTTCCCAGACCAAACCACTGCAACAGTCGCAGAGACTATCCAGCCGGAACCTATCTTGGACGGGTTGAGCTTCTGCTAGAGGCTGGATCTGCTGGCTGACCACTCGAGCCACCCCCCTCACTTGTTGCACAGCCAGGCCCAGCCCCCCACATTCTGGGCGCATCACCACCAGATGGTATTCGGGCTGCCCAACGTCCAAAGGCTCCAGGCCAAGAAACTGTCCCAGATCCACGCCCCAGAGGATGCGGTTGCGATAGTTGAACAAGCCCAGCACCCATGCGGGCTGGTTGGGGAGAAGAGTAAAGTGCTGTGGGGCAACAATTAGCACTTCCTGGGCAACTGTCATGGGCAAAAGGGCCCGACAGTCCACCCCCAACTGGAGATGTAAGTACAATTCTCCGGTGCGGACGGCAGTAGAGCTTTGGGAAGAAAAAGAGGTCGCCAGCATCTTTGCTCTCGCTCTGCAACGTCTAAGGCCCAACCAGACTGCACCCCAGAACCACGACCGCAACTTGGACTCAGCAAGGGAGATTCGCTGCAAAAAATCCCGAGACTCAACTCAGCAGCACCGACTTCACGGCCCGCACAATGTCCTCGCGGCTAAAAGGCTTGGTCAGATAAAGGTCGATCCCTTGCTTCATGCCCCAGAGTTTGTCCAGCTCTTGATTTTTAGAAGTGCAGGCCACAACGGGCAACTTTTGGGTCTCCGGGTTTTTCTTGATTTGGCGGCACAACTCCAGCCCGCTCATGCCTTCCATGACCAAGTCCGTCAGCACCACATCGGGTTTGTCGCTGCGGATCTGCTGCAATGCCTCTTGGGCGCTGGCCACTGCCACCACTTGATAGCCTTCTGCCCGCAGGTAATCGCTGATGAGCTGGCGCTCCGAGGCCACATCTTCCACCACCAAAACTTTCACCATGATCGACAACTCCTTTGTTTTTCAACCACCGTAAGCTTAAGGTGCCCCTAGGTAAGATAGCGAAACACCATCTGCAGCAATTCTTCCTGCCGAAAGGGCTTGGTCAGGTAATCGGTAGCACCGGCCAAGCGCGCCTTAACCCGATCGATCAGGCCTTTGTGGCCCGTAACCATCACCACCGGCACATCTTTGAGTACAGAGGACTTGCGGATAAGGCTGCACAATTGGTAACCGTCCACGTTGGGCATGCCCACGTCCAGCAGGATGAGATCCGGCTTGAGAGTGGTCAGCTTCATCAAGGCTTTCAAAGAGTCGCTGATGGTGTGGATGACCAAGTGGTGCCCTTCCAGCAACCGCTGCAGCTCGCTGAGCATGGCTTCACTGTCGTCAATACAAGCCACAACCCAGGTTTTCGAGACTGGGGGGGATGGGCCCAGATCCGCAAGCCCGTTGGCCAGTTGGAGAGGCACGGTGGGGGTTTCTGAGGGCTGCAATTCTGTCTCAAGCCTGGCCGCGTAGGTTTTGGGCAGCCGATCAAAGGGGGGCTGGGGATCCCGTAGGACAAGGATGCCGGCTTGGATCAAAGGATGTAGGCGGCGAGCGATCCGCAGGTCGTCTTGATCGAGAAGAGCGCTCAACTGGCGGAAGCTAAACCCCTTCAGCAACCGGCCCAGACGTTCCTGTTGCTCGGCGGGAAGGCGTTCTGCCTGAGCCCGGCTGGCAAAGTAGGGCCGTTGGTAGGGGGAGGTGATCTCAGGCCCCAAAGATTGCCAAGCCTGTAGCCGCTTTTGGGTCAGATCGAGCAGGGATCCCACCTCCCACTGACCCAGGGTGGGCACCGTGTCCAACGGGATGATCTCCTGCCGAAAGCTGGTTGGAACCAGCAACAGATTTTGCAGCACCTCCTCGCTGATCCAGGTGTTCAGCCGACGCGCAGCTTCCCAAGGCAGCAGTTGTTCCGTCACCATCCAACTCAGCCCCAGAAGGTCTGCGGGCAGAGGTCCCGTCTCCTGAGCCAGCAGCGCTTCCACCTGCCTATGGATACGCAGGCAATTTTGGCGGGTCAGAGAAAAAACTTGATGGCTGAGCCGACGCAGGTGGCGGTCCAGTCGCTCCAAAGGCTCGAAGCTGTGGTGTGCAAATCCCAGACGACCTTGGTGGAACACCAATGACCAAGTGTCCAGCTCCTCGCTTCTGTCCAGAGCACTGCAATACCGAACAACCCCTGTGAAACCAGCCTCCACCTTCAGCAAATGGTCAGAGACTTGCGTACAGACGTTGGGGCAATTCATCGGCGGAGAGGACATGCTTGGGCAATTTTCTGCGCTGAGATTGACAATATCGGTG
>NZ_JANSJB010000001.1:31821-40318 GCF_047462355.1 Synechococcus sp. H55.9
CGGAAACTGTCCACGGAAAGCCTGCAAGACGCAAGACAATATAGAAGTAATCCGAATAAATCTCTTCCGTAAACATACGGAACTTAGATGCTCTCCAATTTCCAAAGCGGCTCCAGATAGGCTTGGCAGCGGCGCAGCAGTTGCCGACTTTCTTCAAAGCTGATCTGCTCCAAGGCTTCGGGGTAGGAGCACCAGCGGTAGGCGGCCACCTCCTCCGGCTGTACCTGCAGCTGAGGGGGAGGAAACTGGGGCGGCAGCAGGGCCACGTAGTAGGTAACGGTCTTGGCCACCGCGTTCCCCTCTGGATCTGTAAAGGTGTAGGCCTCCTGCAGCGTCAGGGGGTCGGGCTGGCCGGGCAGGGTCAGAAGCTGGTAGTCGGTCAGGCCGGTTTCCTCGCGCAACTCCCGCTGGGCTGCGGCCAGGTCGCTTTCGCCCTCATCTTTGTGCCCTTTGGGGAAGGCCCAATGCCCTTTCTGGTGCTGGATGAGCAGGTAGAGGTGGGATCCCTGGGCGGGCGGGAGGGGCAGCACCGGGATCACGCCGTAGGCAGCATCGGTCAGCATGGGAGCTAGTCTCCAAAGAGTTTGATGGCAGGTGGCTTGGGATCAAAAACCCCGTTGGGATCCACCCGCGGGCGCTCCACCCCTTGCAGGGGCGAGAGAGGGCGACCGGTGTCGAATTGAAAGAGATAGATCGGCAACTGGCTGCTCCCTAAAGGCAAGAAGGCCAAGGTATCGATCTGGGTGAGGGCATTGCGGCTGGCCGGTCGAGTGAGGTTAAAGGCGGCGATGCGGTCTTCCAAGGGGGTCTCTGCGGCGGTGCGTCTGCCCAGGCCAATGCTAAATTGCTGGTTCCCCCGCTCGTCCACTCCTAAGGGCCGCACCTCTCCCAGCTCCAGTTGGGGACTGCTCTCCGGCAGACCGGCCACCACCGGCGGTGCATCCAGCGGCGGCTGTGAGGGCAAAAAGCGCAACTGCACCCCCTCTGGCAGAAGGCGATAGTCCTGGTAGTCGTGCCGGATGGCAAGGGATCCCCTGAACACGCGGCGGGTCAGGCCCTCCAGCGTCCAAAACCCATAGCCCACATTGATGCGGCTGCTCTCCGGCAGCCAGTAACGGGCGCCTCCCTGGGGAGCAGGCACTGCCGTAAACCCCATGAGGACATAAGCCTGCCCCCACACCCCTGACAAAAACAAGAGCACCTGCCGCGGCAGCCCTGACTCCGGCTCCAGCCACAGCTCCCGCAACTGGCCCTCCTGCAGGGGCTCCAGGCGCAAGTGCTGGACAGGGGATCCCGCCAGATCTGCTCGTTCTGAGGAGACGACGCGGTAGCGGCTGGGATCAGCCTCTAGCTCAAAACTCACCGAGGGCAGGAGCGCTTCGGGCCGGCTCACGTACACCGAATACAGCTTGAGCAGGTCCGATTGGTTCACCACCTCCAGTTGCCGCGAATCCAACAGGCGAATGCGATCCCCTTCAGCTACCCACGCCTGCCAACTGCCGTCACGGCGGCGGAGCACATCCAGGGTGGCTGTGAAGGTTTGGGATCCCTCCACCCGCACCTGCTGGCGGTACTGCAAGTTGGGCAGCGGCGGCAATTGCTTTAGAGCAGTGTTGAAGCGCTGCAGCCAAGCTTGGGGATCCAGCTCGGAGCTTGGGGGAGCAGCGCGATCCGACTGGGCCAAGGCCGGATCTGCTGCCTGTAGGGCAACCAGCCCCGTTAGCAGGAAGACAATCCCGCCGAGGTAGCCGCAGCCTCGAAGGGATCCCGGCCGTCGCCATCTCCTGAGTTCGGACTGTCCAGGGGACATTGGCTTACCTCAGCTCACCCTACCAAACGGGGACGCCTCCCAGACCCCAGAGAAAACCCTCCGCAAGGGATCCCTGGTACCTCTATTCGATGGAAATAGACTGGGGACCTTGGGTGGGGGCGGGCGAATCCTCCACCCTCAAGCCCTGCGACTCCAGCCAACTGCGCAGCGGATCTTGCCTGACATCCAAACGCAGCAGGCCGCTCAGGAAGCCACCACAAAAAGGAACAGGATTGCTCAAAAAGGTCTTCCAGACCTCATTTATCTCCATAGCCACAACACCAACCACCCCCCAATCCTAGCAAGGACGGCAGTTGGGGATCCCCTACGGCCTGGCAATCGCAGCATTCCCGTATCCCCGCCGTTATTGGATATACTCAGCTCAGAGCTGCGCGGGCGCTTGTGATGACCTCTGCAAAACAGCTTGGCAAAATTCTGCTGGTGGACAGGGATCCCGCGGTTAGCCAGCAGTTGAAACGCAGCCTTGAGCAAGCTGGATACAGCGTCTTTGCAGCGCAAAACAACATCAAGGCTTTGGAAGCCATCATTCATCAATCGCCAGATCTGGTGCTGATGGAGTTGGTGCTGCCGGGGCTGAATGGGCTGGAGCTGTTGCAGAGGATCCGCTCGGCTCGTTCCCGCTTGGAGTTGCCGGTGCTGATCCTCTCCAGCTACAACGATGCAGCGGCCATGGTGGCCGCCTTTGACCTAGGGGCAGATGACTACCTCACCAAACCTTTCCTTCCTGAGGTGGTGCTGGCCCGCATTCGCTCTCAAATTGCTCTGGGCGCAGCCCGGCGAGCTGGCACTGCCAAGCAACCCAACCAGGTTGGCAAGGGGCGCTACCAAATGGAACGCTTGATCGGCATCGGCGGCTTCAGCCAAACCTACCTGGCCCGCGATACCCATCGTCCTGGCAACCCGCTCTGCGTGGTCAAGCGCCTGCGACGCATGGACGATAAAGAAGACAAAGACCGAACAGAAGAGCACGAGAAGATAGCGGAAATTGCCAGGGCAGCCTTTGAGCGGGAAGCGCAAATCCTCGAGAAGCTGGGCCATCATCCCTACATTCCCAAGCTGTTGGCCCACTTTGAAGAAGACGGGCAGTTCTACACGGTGCAAGATTTTGTCCGGGGATCCTCGCTGCGGCAGCATGCCAACCGGGGGGTGATCTGGTCGCCGGCCCAGACCGCCCACTTCCTTTGTGAACTCCTCAAGATCCTCGTCTTTGTCCACCAGCATGGCGTCATCCACGGCGATATCAAACCCTCGAATATCATCCAAACCCGACGAGACAAACGCACCCATTTCACCGTGATCGATTTCGGTGCCATCCAGCACATTGATGGCCCGCCTGGCCAAGATCCCTTCTCTGGCGTCTTCATCGGCACCGGCGACTATGCTCCTCCTGAACAGTTGTCTGGCTGCCCCCGCTTCAACAGCGATATTTTCGCCCTTGGTCGGGTGGCCGTAGAAATGTCTATGGGGACGTTGCCGCGGATCGGCGAACCCCTGGCCGAAGCCATTCCCTTCGGCTTCGGGGATCCGCGCCTGCTGGCCATTTTGGAGCGCATGGTTACCCCCGATGCAGATGCCCGTTACCCCACCGCCCAAGCCCTCTTGGATGAGATCCGGCCCCTATACAGGCAACTGCTGGCCGAATGCGCCCGACCCTCGCGGCAGCCGGTGCTTGTAGAACCGGAAGAGATGGAAATCACGGCTGCCGGGCGAGATCGTGGCTAAATGCCTCGGCTTCAAAGTGGCCGCTCATGCCCACAACTTGCCATTCGGCGCTGCGATTTCCCTGCTGGAAGCGCAACCGCCGCGCCCGCAGCGGCACCACCTGGATGACCTCGGCTGGAAACGCCTGGTACTCTCCCAGGTACTGCCGGGGATCCGGCGGCAGGTCGGCACTGCTTTCGATTTGAATCCAAAACACCCGCCCCGCCTGGTTGCCGTAGGCCCGGATCTGCTCTTGGCCCTGGTAGTGCTCCACGCCGCGTAGCCGCTGCCGCCCTACCTGCATAGACTTAGCCCACTCCGGCAAGGGATCCCCCAAACTCACAGCCCACGCCGGCCCGCATAGCCCCAGCCAACACAACAGCAGCAGCCCGCAAACCCAAGGCCATCGGTGTGACCTTCGGTTCCCGCTTTTCAAGGCTCGACCGAACATAGCAAGTTTTCCTCCGCAATTCAAAAAATCGCATCCCTCTCCCGGCTTTGGGGGCGGGGGAAGGAGTTGGGGGTGGACGACAAATTGTCAATTTGGGGCTTCTGGGTTTCCAATCTACCCTTTTAGACGCGGCCCAGTGGCAGCGCCCACAGCCGCCTGCTCTCCGGCAGGCGGGAGTTTACACCCTATCCCCAAACTACGTGAGATAAGCTGAAGGTAAGCCCTAAGGAGAGCATCCCATGCTGGAAACCCCCAATGCCAACCCGGCCTCCCTGGAAAAGCCCTCGCCTTTCCTTTCTGCCGAAACCCTCAACAGGCTGATCGAGAGCAATACTGAAACTCGTCCCTGGGGCAGTTTCACGGTGCTGGAAGAGGGCCCCGGCTACAAAATCAAGCGGATTGTGGTGCTGCCCAAGCATCGCCTCAGCTTACAGATGCACTACCACCGCAGCGAACACTGGATCGTCGTTGCCGGCACCGCCAAAGTTACCTGCGGCGATGAAGAGCGGCTGATCACCACCAACCAGTCCACCTACGTGCCCCCCTGCACCAAGCACCGCCTGGAAAATCCCGGCGTCATCCCCCTGGTGATCATCGAGGTGCAAAACGGCCAGTACCTGGGCGAAGACGACATCGTCCGCTTCAGCGACGACTACGCCCGCGCCAACGGTGGGCAACCGGCAAAAGCCTGAGCTTGGCATCCTTGGCCAGATAGCCTAGAACGGGAAAAAGACCATCAGCAGCAAGGCAGCAATCAAGCCCAGCGCCACCTGCACCGCCTGCCCAAAAGGAGGATGGCTGGTCACCACTTCGCCATAGCTGCTCTGGAAGCGGGACAGATCTAGGTAGGGAACTACCCCCCGCCGGAACCATCCCACCACCGCTCCTTCTTGGCCGATCAGCCTGCCTGCCCGGCTCTCCCCAAACAGGAAGTTGCCCAGCGGCCCAAACCGAGAAACATAGCGCAAGAAAATCATCCCCGTCTCATCCTGGAACTTGAGATCGGCGCCAAAGCGATAGCCTGGATCCCCTCGCCCAATCACCCGCCCCTGCAACTGCATCGGCAAGCCGCGCAAGGGGCTGGCGTAGGGGTTGCTCATCGCCTTCAACACCGTCAACGCCGGCGGGTTTTCCAAGCTGGGGTACATCACCGTCATCTTCAGCAGTAGGCCCAAGCTGGCTCCCGCCACGGCCAGGCCGGCAAACATGCCGTAAGACCCTGCCCGTAGAGCCGGGATCCCGAGCACCATCCCCAAGATCGCCCCCAGCCACTCGGCGTTTAACAAAACCACGTCCAGAAGAAAATTGCCGTAGAGCTGCTGGCGGTTGAGCTGCTTGCCCTGGGCCACCACGCTGGCCATGTCGAACTCCACCGGCAGATCCAGTTGTTCGGCATAGGTGCCCAGCGCCCGCACCCGCTTGCCGGTGAGGGGATGGGTGGAGTTCAGCTCCATCCACCAGGCCCAAGGGTTAAACAGATCCCACAAAAACACCCTGCCCACCTGGCTGGGATCCGCAGCCACCCGGTAAGCTGTCCCCGCCATCACCGCCGCCTTGGCATCGTAGATCCCCAAGGCCCGCGTCCCTTCCAGCAGGCGAGCACTGCGCTGTCGGGCTTCCTCATCCTGTTCCCGCTCCCCTTCTTGCACAATGCCAAAGGCTATTTTCACCAGCGCCCGCGAGAGGGCGTTGGGGTTGCCGGTGGTTTCGGCGGCAAAGTGATCGGCAAAGTACTCCCGCACCCGCGACAGATACAGCACCAAGTAGGAGCCAGCCACGTAGAAAAAGTAGGCGACCAGCGCCAAGGAACCTATGTTTTTGCCCCCTCTGCGATCCCGGCGCGTGTCGCGCAGGTAGACGTAGAGGAGGTAGAGGATCTGCACCAACGTGGAAGCCAGGGTCATGACCGCGAAATCCCAGTGGATCACATGCCCCAGCTCGTGGGCATAAACTGTAGCCACCTCCTCATCTTCCAAGTAGGTGAACAGGCCCTCGCTGACGACGATGCGGGCCGTATCCGGCAGGCTGCCATAGGTAAAGGCAGTGGGGTTTTGGTCGCGGATCAGACCCAGCTTCGGCTGCTTCAGCTTGTACTGGCGGCAGACCCGTTCGATCACCTCCGCGCTTTCGGGGCTGCGACGCCCGATTTCTGCCAGGCTCACCCACTGGGTGCCGTAGAGGCTGTGCTGGATCCAGTCCATCAGCCAGGGGGACAAAAAGAAAATCAGGGCGTTGAAGGCCAGGGTGAGCAAAACAGCAAAAAGGAGAGAGCCAAAAGAGAACCCCCCTTCCAAGGTGCCGAAAACGGCCAGGGCCAGCACAAACACCATGCCAAACAATAAGCTCAGGGTTACGCCGGCGGACATTGTCAGGTTGCCGGCAAAGCTGGCCAGAATCAGCGAAACCCCCACCTGGGGGGCGCGGTAGCTGCGCCTTGTTTGTCCGGTTTTAAGACCTGAGGTGGCGGGATCCAACTCTGCTAAGGTGCGGCTGGGATTGAAGCAATAGCGGCTCAGCCAAACGCTCAACAGGCGCAGCTCATGGGGATTGAGGCTTTTGAGAGGTTCCAGCCACAGGGATGCTTCCACCGACAACGTCACCGTCGAGACGGCGCCGGGGTTGCGGAACAAGGTGGGCAGTAGGGGCAAAACCTCCTCTTTTTGCCCAGCGGTGAGGCTATGAAAACCCAAGACCGCCTGGCGCACCACGCTCGAAGGTTGAGGCAGGTCGGCAGTGAGCAACTGGCGGTCTTGGACAAAGCAGTAGCGGCTGAGATCTGGACTGTCGGCGGGATCCCCCCTGCCCGTCGCCGCTTCCGGAGCCAGCCTCACCTGAGTTTTCCAGTTGGCCTGCTGTTGGCCGATGGGGCGGCTGTAGAGGGCCAAGCGCTTGACTTGAGGATAGCGGCTGGGAATTGCCTTCTGGAACCAGGCCGTCAGCCTCTCATGGTTGAGAGCAACGTGAGCAGGGTGGTTGATCATGACCACCAAGGCGTAGTCCTCGGCATTGTCTTGGAGGGGCTGGGCCTTCACCTGGATCCTCAGACGCAGGTTTGCCAAAGCTTGCTCTAGCCACTGCGCCACTTCCTGCTCGTTCATAGCCATCTCCCGGATTGGGTAGGGTAAGCTCAGCTATTGCTGCAACTGCCAATGGCTTGCGACTTTACAGCGGCTATTCTGGCATGTTCCCTGCCAAGGGGATCCCCATCTCCCTACAAACTCAGTACAGCCCCGCTGCCGGGAGAGCGCCCAGAGCCAGCCTGAGCTTCGGGAATTGCTTGGCTACAAAATCGAGCGCTGCCCCTCCGGGCTGATGCCGATGATGGTGAGCTGGCAATCCAGCACCTTAAAGCCGTACTTTTCGGCCACTTTCTGGGTGATGTTGAGGATGGCGCTGTTTTTGAACTCGATCACCTTGTTGGTCTTGACGCACACCAAATGGTGGTGGTGGTGGGGGGCCGGCTGGTTGATCTCGTAATGCTTGTGGCCTTCGGTCAGTTCCAGCTCGCGCAAAATGCCCATGCGAGCCATCAGCTTGACGGTACGATAAATGGTAGAAAGGCTGATGTTGTGGCCTTCTTCCCGCAGCTTTTTGTGCAGATCCTCCGCGCTCAGGTGAGTCCCCTCAGGCAAGTTTTGAAAGGTCTGGAGGATGATTTCCCGCTGCCGAGTGGCTCGCCAGCCTTTGGCATTCAGCTCTGCTTTGAAAGCTTCTTCCGTGTAGACCATGATGCCGCCCCTCCGCTGTTGGGCAACGTCGCCGTAACAGTCAATAAGTTCTGTAATTGATAATAACTGCATTTGCAGCGATGCTAACGACCTTGGTTGTCAACACCAGGAAACCTGCCGGCAGAGGGCGAGAAAGTGGGTGCGGGAAACCGGATGCCCTATTCATTCGGGATGAGCTAGCCTACAGAGCATGGCTAGGGGATGGATTTTTCTGGTGTGCGGGTGAGTCTGGGCTAACATACTCGGGAAAAGGCCCGCGGCATCCCGGCAGCGTTGGTCAGCGTAGTCAATACGGGAAGGGAAAACAAAGATGCGGTTTGAGCAGCCCAAAACCTATTCCATTTCTCTAACCGGCTGGGGCTTCTGGCTGGGATCCCTGGCCTTGGCAGTTTTGCTGACCCGTGTCGGGCTGGGGTGGCTGGTCGCCGGGTTGGTGGCTCTGTTGGTGTTCTTGCTCTCTCTGCCGGTGTTGGTGCTGCTGGCCTTTCGCTGGTGGGCGCGCCGCTGGATCGCCACGGATCGCTGCCCGGTGTGTGGGTCAGAATCGCAGGCCATCGAGGGCAGCCGCTTCTTTTGCCCCAGTTGTGGCGAGCCGCTGTTTGTTGCCGATGGACATTTTTATCGACAAACGCCCCCCGGCACCATCGATGTGGAGCCGCTAGAAGAAAGCGGCTGGGAGTTGCCGAGCTGAGGGATCCGCTCCTGCGGTGGGTCGGCGTTTTTAGAGGGCATTTTGGGTGAAAGGTGCTCTGCAATACTATTGCGAACGACAGCGGCGGGTCTGGC
>NZ_JANSJB010000001.1:40418-44004 GCF_047462355.1 Synechococcus sp. H55.9
CTGGCGGCTGGTTGCGATCTGGGTGGGGATGCTCTCGGCGGCGCTCCTGCTGTTGAGCTCAGCTCATTTTTGCCAGGCGACGGCGCAGGGATCCCTGCAACCCCAGGTGGAGACCTACTTGGCCCAGCTGAGCGGTCGCGGCTTTGCTTCCGCCGCCCAGGGGGTTTGGCTGCAGATGGGCGACCAGGTTTTGGGGCAACATCAAGGATCCAAGGCTCTGCCGGCGGCCTCTCTGACCAAGGTGGCCACTACCCTGGCCGCTTTGCAGCAGTTTGGCCCGCACCATCGCTTTGTGACTACCTACTTGACAACAGGTTCCCTGGGAGCGGATGGGGTTTTGCAGGGCGATCTCTGGGTGCTGGGAGGGGAGGATCCCTTTTTTGTTTGGGAGGAAGCCTTCGCGGTGGGGAACGCCCTCAACGCCCAGGGGATCCGCCAGGTGCAGGGGGATCTGGTGGTGGTGGGCCGCTTTTACATGAACTTTTTCCAGGATGTGGCCCGCTCGGGCGCGCTGTTGCGGCAGGGGCTGGATGCCCGCCTCTGGCCGCCGGAAGCCCAGGCGCAATTCCAGACCTTGCCCCCCGGCACGCCCAGGCCGCAGGTGGAGATTTTGGGATCGGTGCGGGTTGCCCAGCAGATCCCCTCGGAGGCCCAGGTCTTGCTCAGGCATGAATCGCCCCCCCTCATTCACCTGCTCAAGCTGATGAACCTCTACAGCAACAATGCCATGGCCGAGATGGTGGCCAATGCAGTGGGGGGAGCAGCTCAGGTGGCACAAATGGCCCAGGCCATCACCGCGATCCCGGCAGAAGAGCTGTACCTGATCAACGGCTCGGGGTTGGGGGTAGAAAACCGCATCTCTCCACGGGCCAACGTGGCCCTGTGGCAGGCGATCCAATCGCTTCTCGAGGAGCAGGGGCTTTCTCTGGCCGATGCTTTTGCCGTCGTCGGCCAGGACGTGGGGGTGCTGGAGCGGCGGCTGCTGCCGGCGATCTTGATCGCCAAGTCGGGCACCATGAGCGGCGTCAGCACCTTGGCGGGGGTATTGCCCACCCAGCAGGGGGATATCTGGTTTGCCCTGATGAACGGCGGATCTGACCTGGCCGGCTTGCGCGCCCAGCAGGGGCAATTCCTCAGCCAGCTCCAAGCGCAATGGGGATCCCCTGCCGCCTTACCCAAACGCTGGACGCCCCGCTCTCTGGATACGGGATCCCGCACGGAGCCTTTGCTACGTCCTCTTTGGCCACTCTAACCCTTTTGCAGGGAAGCTTTGCCGATGGGGCGTACAGGGATCGAACCTGTGTAAGGCAAATTATGAGTTTGCTGCCTAAACCGCTCGGCCAACGCCCCTTATTCTTCTACTCTAGCGCTCTTGTCTTTATCCAAAACGGGGTGAAAAAGAGCTACTCGACGGGATAAGCTGCATGTCGGTGATTGTGAGGGCAGAGGCGATGGCAAGGGACTCCGTCCCGCTGGCGCGAACGGCGCGTTCTTGGCAGGGTCAACTGACGTTGGGCTTGGGTCTGATTGCCGTGTCCCTAGCCCTCTGTTTTGGCTTTTTGACCTTTGGTCAGCACTACCTCAACGGCGAGCGAGCCGCCGCGGATTTCCGGCCTGCCGGGGAGAGCTTGGCCCCCTCTGTTGCCCTCGATACTGAGCTTCCGACGGCACCGCCCCTCACTGACCTCCCCTCTGCCGAGGGATCCCCGCTGCAACTCTGGCTTGTTACTTTTTTAACTGTGTTTGTGGCGGAAATGGGCGACAAGACGCAGTTGGCAACCTTGCTCATGAGTGCCCAATCCCAATCTCCTTGGGCGATCTTTTTCGGTTCCGCCAGCGCTTTGGTAGCTGCCAGCTTGCTCAGCGTGGTGCTGGGGGAAGGTCTGGGGCAAGTCATCCCTCCAGGCTGGCTACAATGGTTGGCGGGTGCAGGGTTCCTGGTGATCGGGGGCTATGTGCTGTGGCAGGAATGGCGCGGCGACGATCCCCCAGAGCGCCAGCCCCTTCTAGAAGGCAGAACAGAGCAGAGAGCAACAGAGGAACGTGTTGATCCAAGATAACGACAGCCAGACCCCACCGTTTTTGCTGCGGCAAATGGCTGGACGGGCGGCGCTGGTGAGCTTCGGCTCGATTCTGCTGGCGGAAATGGGCGACAAAACTCAATTGGCCACTCTGCTCCTCAGCGCCCGCTCGCAAAACTCCGGGGTGATCTTTTTGGGCGCTGCTGCCGCTTTGATCAGCACCAGCCTCATCGGAGTGTGGGCAGGAGCTTGGGTGGCGCGAATGATCCCACCCCGCTGGATCAAGACCCTGGCAGGAGTGGGGTTTGTTTTGATGGGCCTGGCCCTGTTGGGGGAATCCCTAGCCGGCTGAGCAGAAGGCTCCAGAAAAGTGCCGGCCAAGCATGTTAGGATAAAAACCACCTTCTTTGGGCACTCCACTTCATACCGGATAACCGGTCAGGAAGACCAGCATGGCCAAAAAACGCAACCTGAAGCGGGAAAAAGCCGAGCGCAACCGCGAATATGCCAAGCAGTTTCAGAAAAGTCGTGCTCGCAATGGCCGCCGCTTCCGTTCTGCTCCCCGCGACAATGAGGCCAGCGCTGGCGAAGAACAGCCGTGAGGGGGGTTTTGTCGAGAGAGTCTGTGGATCCATCCTGTGAACAGAGCTAGCCCAACAAACCTGCTATCGTAGGCAGGGGTGGGCTGGAGCGGATGAAGATGAAATACCGACGAATTCTCCTAAAGCTGAGTGGTGAAGCCCTGATGGGGGAACGTCCCTACGGGATCGATCCCGAAATCTTGCAGGCCATTGCCAGCGAAGTGGCCGCGGTGGTGCGGGCCGGTGTGCAGGTGGCGATCGTGGTGGGCGGGGGCAATATCTGGCGCGGGCGCAAAGAGGCGGCTGCCCAAGGGATGGATCAGGCTTCTGCCGACTACGTGGGGATGCTGGCCACCGTCATCAACGCCCTGACCTTACAAGATGCCATCGAGCGAGCCGGGATCCCGACGCGGGTACAGACGGCCATCGCCATGCAAGAGGTGGCAGAGCCTTACATTCGTCGTCGCGCCATTCGTCACCTGGAAAAGGGGCGGGTGGTGATTTTTGGCGCTGGATCTGGAAATCCCTTCTTTACCACCGACACGACGGCGGCCTTGCGGGCGGCGGAGATCGATGCCGAGGTGATCTTCAAGGCCACCAAGGTGGATGGGGTTTACGATGCGGATCCCAAGACCCACCCCCAGGCCCGCCGCTACGATGTCCTCAGCTATCAGGATGTGCTCACCCACGATTTGCGGGTCATGGACAGCACCGCCATCGCCCTCTGCAAGGAAAATCAATTGCCCATTGTGGTCTTCGACCTGACCACCCCCGGCAACATCTATCGCGTGGTGCAGGGAGAGCCCATCGGCACTTGGATCGGGCAACGAACTGTCGAAAACAACGGGATCCCTGCCAGGTTGGCCCAGGAGACTTGATCCCAGCTGGGCGCAGTCCAGGCTACCCAAAAAACTGGGCCTAAGGCCCCGTCCTACCGCTACGCCGTTCCCCTTTGGTGGGCCGTAGGCCCTTGCTGTTGTAGAA
>NZ_JANSJB010000001.1:44104-55960 GCF_047462355.1 Synechococcus sp. H55.9
AATCCTGACGCGAGGAGAATCCTTTGCCTCTAGGCGAGGGAGTATGTCAAACTGAGGTCGGCCCTGAGTGCCCAGCGATGCCCTGGCATGAGTTGGAGTTGAGGAGTAACCTGGCCCAAAGGTGTGCTCAGGCCATTGGGAGGAGAAGGCGATGACAGAGCAGATCCGGCATTCGGCCCCAGGGGATCCCGTCTCGCCCAGACCCTCTGCTGTCCAAAGCGCTCCCCGCCGCTTCCGTGGGCGCTGGGGTCGGCGCTTGCTGCAGGGCTTGGCTCTCCTGCTGGCTTTGGCCGTCGGCTTCGGCTACTGGCGGTGGCAGACTTGGATCCAGCCTGTAGGAGGTTCAGAGCCGATCCAGGTGAGGATCCAGCCGGGCAGCAGCAGCCGTCGGATCGGGCAACAACTGCGCCAAGCAGGGGTGATCCGCTCGGCTCTGGCCTGGGAGCTGTGGAGCCGCACCTTCGGGCGCGACTGGGTCTTCCAGGCGGGCACCTACGCTCTGGATCCCAACCAAGACATGCTGACCGTAGCGCAACAACTGCGGCAGGGAAGGATCTTGCAGAGACGGCTGACCATCCCGGAGGGTTGGCGCATCGAGCAGATGGCGGCAGCTTTGGCCGAGCGCAACTGGATGCCAGCCGAAGTTTTCATTGCCACAGCCCGCGTGATCCCTCCCCTTGATTGGCTGCCCCCCAGCTTGAGCTCTTTGGAAGGCTACCTGTTCCCGGATACCTATCTTTTTCCCGTCGAACAGGTGGAGGGATCCCTGCCGAACCGGCAAAAGGCCCAGGCGGTGATCGATGCCATGCTCCAGCGATTTGTTGCGGTGGCTCTGCCCCTGTTCCGGCAGCATGCCACTTCCCTGTCTCTGCATGAGTGGGTCACCCTGGCCAGTATTGTGGAGCGGGAAGCTGTGGTGCCGGAAGAGCGCGCTTTGATCGCGGGTGTCTTCTTGAACCGGCTCAAGCAGGGAATGCCCCTGGGAGCCGATCCGACGGTGGAATATGCCTTGAATATCCGGCAAACTCCGGATCGCCGCCTCACCCTTGCCGAGGTGCGTACTCCCTCTCCCTACAACACCTACCTCAACCCCGGCTTGCCCCCTGGCCCCATCGCCAGCCCAGGCTTGGCCAGCCTCAAAGCCGTTTTGGAGCCTGAAAAGACCGATTACCTCTACTTTGTAGCCCGCTACGATGGCACCCATGTTTTCAGCAAAACTTTAGCCGAGCACGAGGCAGCCCAATTGCAGATTCTTCAAGAGCGCCAGCAAGCTGCCCAGGGATCTCGGCCCAGTTCTCAAACAAGTCCTTAGCCGAGAATGGTACGTAAGCCTTGGTTCAAGCTCCTGCAACCGGATGTGGTGGTGCCCGGCACTGTCTTGAAGTTGCGGGCCGAAGACCTGTGGGCCTGGCAGGTAAAAGGCGTCATCTTCGATGTGGACGATACGCTGGTGCCGATCCGACAGGCTGAGGTGGCTCCTGCTGTGGCCGCTTGGCTGGAGCAGTTGCGTCCGCACTTTCAAATTTGGCTGGTGAGCAACAACATCAATCGCAACCGCATCCAACAAATTGGAGAAAGCCTGGATCTACCTTACATTCACCGCGCTGGGAAGCCTTCACGGCGGGCCTTGCGGCGGGCCGTAGCTCAGATGGGCTTGCCGGTGGAGGCAGTGGCCATGGTGGGAGATCGCCTATTGACCGATATTTTGGCGGGCAATCGGCTGGGCTTGGTGACCGTGCTGGTCAACTCCCTCCTATCCGCAGAAGTCGAGAAGAACCCTACTACCCTCTTGGATCCCCGCTTTTGAGAGATTCTTTGGACAGCCCAGGCGCTCCGCGCCGCTAGCGCGACCTCTCCCTCAGGGACAGCCCTCACCCCCGGCCCCTCTCCCTCAGGGAGAGGGGAGCTGGGAAATAACGAGCTGTTTCCTTGTTATTTGCAATGACTCTATAGATTGTCACGGGGTAGCGCATCCGCCAGTTGAAATCGAGAGATAGCCCGCAGAACCGACCCATCTGCCCAAGTTTTTTGTAGAGTGACGGCAGGCCGGATCCCGCATTGAGGCCCAGTGGGCGGCGGTGCGAGGGCGGCGTGAGATCTAGCCAAAGTTCAACATGCGAACCATCCCTATCGTCAAGTCTGTCCTGCAACGGCTAAAGTCCGTGCTGAAAAAATCTCTGCGTTCTGCTCCGAGTTCTCCTCGCCCCAGATCCCTGCTTGTAGCCAATGGACGGAGCCTTATCAAACTGGGCAGCGTTCTGGCTTTGCCCTTGCTGTGCTCGGCATGGCCCGCTTGGGCCCTGACACGGGTGGCGCGTCCGGAGCTGCGCGATCTAAAGCGTGCAGCCATAGTTCGGGTGGTCGACAACAACACCCTGGTTGTCCAGCTTGAAGGGGATTTGGATTTGCGGCTGGTGCAACTGATCGGGATCGATCCCCTGCCGGCGGAGATCAATCCTACGTGGACGGAGCTGCGCGGACAAACCCCTTTGGCGGTTTACAATGCCGGCCAATATTTGCAGACGGCTTTGCTGGGACGGGAGGTGTTTCTGGAGTTGGATCCTGCCCTGGCTCCCGCTCCCACGTTACCTGCCTACGTTTGGCAGGCCAATACCCTCATCAACCAGGAAATGCTGTTTTTGGGCCATGGCCTGTTGTCTGGGCGAACCGATGGCCTCAAGTATGGCCCTATCCTCAGAGAAGCAGCCACTGCGGCAAGGCAACAGGGGCGCGGCTATTGGACGTCCTATGGCCCTCGCTGACCTGCTCCCCACGGCCAGTCGCGTTGGCGGGATGAAGTCCTGGCGTAGCTCTTAACTGGGAACTTTAGGTCGCTTTTCGCTAAAACAGCCTGTAAGTTCCAGGCCTCCCTCTCTATCCTTGGCTGGTCAACCCCCGCAGCCGAGCTGCCGGGGAGGGGCTGAGCTGTTCTCTTTAGATTTCTCGCTTGTTTATGATGATCTCATGTGGGTTTCCAATCCTGGGCTGCCCAGCTCCTCAGGGAACTGAAAGAGATCCCGCCGGGCAGTTTGGAGTTCCTTATGCCGGATGAGTTGCCGTTTACCCTAGATCAACTTCTCATTGTGCGGGCAATTGCCCAGCAGGGTAGTTTTCGCCGTGCTGCCGATAGCCTGTTTGTCTCCCAACCCGCTGTCAGCTTGCAGGTGCAGAACCTAGAGCGGCAGTTGGGGGTGGTGTTGTTCGACCGCAGTGGGCGCAAGGTGGAGTTGACGGATGCCGGCAAAGTATTGCTGCAGTACAGCGAGCGCATCCTCAAGCTGTGCCATGAAACCCTTGAGGCTCTGGCAGATTTGCAAGCAATGGGGCGGGGGCACCTGGTTTTGGGGGCCAGCCAAACGGTGGGCACCTATGTCATGCCTTCTTTGATTGCGCAATATCACCGCCGCTATCCCCAGATTGCCGTGCAGCTCTTGGTGCAATCCACGCGGCGAATCGCCCAGAAGTTGGTGGATGGTCAATTGGACGTGGCCATTGTCGGTGGGGAGATCCCGTTTGACTTACAGCGGCACTTGAAGGTGATGGCTCTGGCGGAAGATGAATACGTGCTGGTCGGCGCCCCCGGCTGTGCCGTTGACTCTCCTGCTCTAGCGGATCTGTTGACTTTGCCTTTTATCACTCTGGATCCCCAGTCTTCCACGCGGCAGACCATCGACCGGGTGTTGAATCGCCACGGCATCAACCCGGCTCAACTGAATGTGCGGCTGGAGCTCAGCTCGATTGAAGCCATCAAAAATGCCGTCCAGGCGGGTTTGGGGGTGGCTTTTTTGTCGACGGTGGCGGTGGGAGCCGATGTGGAGCAAGGTCGGTTCCAAAAGCTGGCGGTGGAAGGGCTGCAGATACGGCGTACCCTCTGGCTGGCTTTTAACCCGGAGCGCTATCAATCGCAGGCGGCCACCCGCTTTCTCCAAGGGCTACTGACCCGCCAGGACTGGCTGAAAATCCCCCCTCCCCATTTGCAGTTGCTCGGTTGAGTCGCAGCTTTTCCCGACCCCGTGGGAGTTTTTGGGATCAGTTAGGATCTCTACAAGATCCTCAGAAGAAGTGCTGCCTGGGATCCATCAAGGGCTCTGTCCCCTCACCCGTTCGCGGCGGGGTGACCTTGGCGTAGCACGGGAAAAGGCTGTATCTGCTGACGATGGGCCGATGATCGAGCAAGAGCTGTTGGAACGGCTGCCTTTGGCGCAGCGCCTGGCGGAGTTACGAGCGCGCGTTCAAGCGATCCCGCTGCAGAGGGTGAAATTGGAAGGATTGAACATCCCAGGGGCAGAGTCCTGCTGGGCCGCCTATCGAGAGTGGGGAGACGGGATCCCCCTGCTGTTTTTGCACGGTTTTATGGCCACCCACGCCAATTGGTGGCCGCTGATGCAGGGGTTGGGAGGCGAGTACCGCTGCATCGCCCTCGATTTGCTGGGGTTCGGGCAGTCCAGCCAGCCGGCCTTGCGCTACGACATCGGTGCAGAAGTGGAGTTTGTGCGCGGATTTGTCCAGGCGCTGGGCCTATCGGCTCCGGTTCTGGTGGGCCATTCTTTTGGCGGCTGGGTGGCAGCGGCCTATGCCGTGCGGTATCCACTGCGGGGGTTGGTCTTGTTGGCCCCTGCCGGGATCCGCGACGACAGCTTTGTCAAACGCTACCGCCATTTGCGGCCCTTGCTCTGGGAAAGCGTTTGGGTCGATTGGCTGTTGCGGGCGATCACCCCCCTGGCCCGATGGTGGCATTGGGAAGACAAACTGGCTCAACTCTTGTGGTTGCGCGGATCCCTGCGCCAACAACCGGTGGCCCGGCAATTTCTCCGACAACGTCTGCGCCCGCAAGCTGCCGTCGATACGGTTGAGCGTTACCTCAAACACATTCAGGCCCCCACCCTGGTGGTTGCCGCCGAACAGGACGACACCATCCCCCTCTGGCACTGCCAAACCTACGCCGCAGGGATCCCCGGAGCGCAGCTCAAGATCCTGCCCGGCGCCAGCCATGCTATCCCTGCCTTGCATGGGGAACAAGTGCTGCCCCTCATCGGGGAATTTCTCGATGCAGCTTTTTCCAAATGTTACCCGAATGCTATGGGAGTTCCCCGGTGATGGTCGATAATGCCAAGTCTTATCTTGCATCCATTGAACGGGCCAATCCAACCAGAACCGAACAACTTGAGCGCATGAAAGCTGTGGTCATGAGTGTGCCCGGTGGACCAGAGGTTCTGCAACTCCGAGAAGTCCCTGAACCTCAGATTCGCGGTGAGCGGGAGCTGCGCATCCGCCTCAAGGCAGCCGGCGTCAACCCCATCGACACCAAGCTGCGGCGGCGAGGCACCTTCTACCCCGAAGAGATGCCAGCCATCTTGGGGTGTGACGGTGCCGGCGTTGTGGAAGCCGTGGGATCCGGCGTCAGGCACTTTACGGTGGGAGATGAGGTTTACTTCTGCCACGGCGGTCTGGGCAGGCAGGCGGGCAACTATGCCGAGCTGATCGTGGTGGACGAGCGCTTTGTGGCTCCCAAGCCCAGAACACTGAGCTTTGCCGAAGCTGCGGCTGCTCCGCTGGTGCTGATCACCGCCTGGGAAGCCCTTTACGACCGGGGACGGCTGCAGGCCAGCCAACGTGTGCTTATCCACGGGGGAGCGGGTGGAGTTGGCCATGTGGCCATCCAACTGGCCCGCCTACGGGGATCCAAAGTGGCCACCACCGTGAGCACCCCAGAAAAGGCGGTGTTTGTCCGTTCTTTGGGGGCCGACTTGCCCATCTTCTACCGGCAGACCGACTTTGTGCGGGCCGTTTGGGACTGGACAGGGGGGGAAGGGGTGGATCTGGCCCTGGATACTTTGGGCGGCGCGATCTTGGAGCAGACCTTCCCCGCGGTGCGCGTGTACGGGGATATCGTCACCCTGCTGGCGCCGGCCCCGGAGACCGATTGGCGGGTGGCCCGCGACCGCAACTTGCGGGTGGGGTTCGAGCTGATGCTCACCCCGATGCTGAAAAACCTCACCAACGCCCAGCAAAACCAGGCGGAAATTCTCAGGCAGTGTGCCCGCCTCATCGACCAGGGCCAACTGCGGATCCAGCTCAGCCATACCTTTCCTCTGGCCGAAGCGGCTGCCGCCCACCGGCTGCTGGAGCAGGGATCCGTTCTGGGCAAAATTGCCTTAACCATCCCCGAGTAGGCATGCTGGAAAAGTTGGTCGAGGATCTGCCCATGGTCGCTCCTCTCACCCCCCACCTGTTGGAGAACGAGAGCTTCTACGAAAATGCCCTCTGCTGGCTGGGACGGCCCCAGACGGCCTATCGGCTGTTGAGTGAAGCGGTTTTTCCTGCCATCTCCTCTTGGGTGCGGGGAGAGGTGGATAGCCACTCTTTTAACCACTGGCAACTGGAGGATGTGCGCACCTTTCTGTATCCGGTGGTGGCCTTGGGAGACCAGGAAAGCCTCGTTCTCTGCAGTGAAGCCCTGCTCCTCTGTGGCATCGGCAACTATTACAACCCCTGTGACTTGGCCATTGTGGTGTTTGTGCAGCAGCCCCAGGAGCTGTTCAGCCAATTGATGCAGCGCATTCGCCGGGCCGAAGCCACCATCAGCCGCGGGCCAGAGGTGCGCATGCTCTCGGAACAGGTGAACCTGGCCAAGCGCGGACAAGACTACATCAACACCAAGTATCTGGTCTGGCCCTACGCCCTTTCCGGTGCAGCTCAAGATACCCTAATTAAGCAAGGGATCAGCCTGATCCGCCTCTCCCCTCAGGAGGCTGCCTTGCCCTTCAGGGAATAGGTGGCGGAAGATCGGGATCCCTAACCCCAACCTTTCCATCTCTATCGTTTTTCATGGCCGATGCCCACCTGCCCCCTTTGATCCAAGCGATGCTGGATCCCGCCTTCTACCCTCATCCGGCGCAGGATCCCATTCAGCTTATTCAAACCCACATTTCCTATATTCTGCTGACGGGGGACTATGCCTATAAGGTGAAAAAGCCTCTGGATTTCGGCTTTTTGAATTTCACCACCCTAGAGCAGCGGCGCCACTTTTGCCAAGAGGAGCTGCGCATGAACCAACGCGGCGCTCCCGGCCTTTATCTGCAGGTGTTGCCTATTTTTCAAACCAATGGCCGCTTTCAGTTCAGCGGCAGCGGCGAGCTTGTAGAATACGCCCTGCAAATGCGGCAATTTCCCCAAGAGCAACTGTTCAGCAACCTCTTTGAGCGAGGAGAGCTGACGCCGGCCTTGATGGAAGAGCTGGGGCGGGTGGTGGCGATGTTTCATGCCCAGGCCGAGACCAACGATTACATTCGCAGCTTTGGCCGGCCAGAACGGGTGCGCGAGGCCTTTGACGAGAATTACGCCCAAACCCAGCGCTACATCGGCGGCCCCCAAACAGCTCGGCAATATCGAGAAACCCGAGCCTACACCGATCGCTTTTTTGCCGAGCGGCAGGAGCTTTTCCAACAAAGAATAGAACAAGACCGCATTCGCGAATGCCACGGAGATTTGCACCTGCGCAACATCTGTTTTTGGGAAGGGAAGATCCTACTTTTTGATTGCATCGAGTTCAACGAAGCCTTTCGCTTTGTGGATGTCATGTACGACGTATCCTATGCAGTGATGGATCTGGATGCCCGCTATCGTCCGGATCTGGGCAACGTCTATTTGAACACTTACTTGGAAGAAACCGGAGATTGGGAAGGGCTGAAAATCCTGCCCATCTACCTCAATCGCCAAGCTTATGTGCGGGCCAAGGTTACCTCTTTTTTGCTGGAGGATCCCACGGCAACAGAGGAAACCAAGGCAACGGCCTTCCGCACTGCTGCTCGGTACTATCGCCTGGCCTGGGAATACACTCTCCCCAAGCAGGGGCAGTTGTTCTTAATGTCGGGATTGTCGGGATCCGGCAAAAGTACGGTGGCCCGTCACCTAGCCCGTCAGCAGGGAGCCATTCACATTCGCTCCGATGCCGTGCGCAAGCATTTGGCCGGGATCCCCTTATGGCAACGGGGGGGGCCGGCGGTCTATACCCCGGAGATGACCGATAAAACCTACCGCCGCCTGGTGCAGTTGGGCGTGGAGCTGGCCCAGGAGGGCTACACCGTGATTCTGGATGCCAAGTTCGACCGGCAGGCGCTGCGGGGAATGGCCATTGCGCAGGCCCAACAACGGGGGATCCCGCTGCACATTCTCCACTGTTACGCCCCTGAGCCTGTTTTGCGAGAGCGCCTGCAACGCCGCAGCCAAGCTCCTCAAACCGGCTGCATCGATGGAGTTGAGCAGCGCCCTGCCGACATTGCCGATGCCACGGCCGAGATGCTTACCGAGCAACAAGCCCACTGGGAGGAGTTTTCCGAGTTGGAACGGCCTTTTTTGAGGGTTCTGGATACCAGTCAAGATTGGCCCTCTCAACTTCAGCAGCTTTGGGTCTCGACTCAAACTGCACCCAGTCAGGAAAATTGACATGAGCAAGGTGGATTTCACCGTTTGCGGGTTGAGGTTATTTCCAACCCGAAAGACACTTCCCGAACCCGCCGCGCCCCGGCCCCTCTCCCAGAGGGAGAAGGGAGTTGGGGATCGACACAACCATCCGCTGCATCGCTATTTGCAATGGCTGTAGAGGAGGGCAGCAGCTCTTGTTGAGCAGGGAACAGGGGTGCGCTTACCCGAACATTTCGCCTTACACAAAGCCAGCAGGAGGTTGGGAAGTGTGTCAACGTGTCTTTAAAGGCCCCCACCCTTTTCTCACCCAACTCGACCAGAATTGACCGCCTGCAGGAGGATCCAGCGGTGAGCGATGTAACTTCAGATGACCTGCGCCTGATGCTCCTGTTCGAGGGCTTCCCTCCTGAGAAGCTAGAGGTTCTGGCCGGGCAAATGTCGTTGCGCTCCCACCCGGCCAATCAGGCCATCTTGCTACAAAATGACTGGGGCAACGCCGTTTACTTTATCCTGGAAGGGTGGGTCAAGATTCGCACCCATGATCTCGAAGGCCGGGAGATCACCCTCACCATTCTCGGCCCAGGAGAAGTCTTCGGGGAGATGGCTGCCTTGGACGAAGCGCCCCGTTCCACCGATGTCATAGCCCTAACAGCCACCAAAGTCAGTTGTCTGTCGGCCCAGCACTTTCGGGCTTTTTTGGCCTCGGATGCCCAGGCCGGCATCCGCCTTGCTCAACTCATGTCGCGTCGTTTGCGGCAGATCAACCGTCGTCTGCAGTTACGCGAGGCCAGTAGTACGGCCCGTGTTGCCGATATCTTGCTGTTCTTGGCCGAATCTCGTGGCCGGGTCAGCCGGGGTGGCGTAGAGATTCCCAACCTGCCCCATCGGGAGCTGAGCAGCTTGAGTGGCTTGGCTCGGGAAACGGTCACCCGTGTCCTGTCTAAGCTGGAGCAGGAGGAGCTGATCCGCCGGGATCGCACCCGAGAGGTTCTCTGCATTCCCCAGATGGAGGCTTTGGAGAAACTGATTGGCTGAATGGGGGGTATTACCAGTTGCCGAAAGCCTTCGCAGGGTTGTAAGATAATAAGCCCAGAGCCGGGATAGCTCAGTTGGTAGAGCAGAGGACTGAAAATCCTCGTGTCACCAGTTCAAGTCTGGTTCCTGGCATCTGACGCTACCCTCACCCCCAGCCCCTCTCCCAGAGGCCCTCACCCCTGGCCCCTCTCCCAGAGGCCCTCACCCCTGGCCCCTCTCCCAGAGGGAGAGGGGAGTTAGGTATAGAGCTCCGCGCGCTGGCGCATTCGCGACAACGCTGCGTAGCAACAACGACGTAACGATCCGCTTCATCGCTGGGCTGCGGCGTTCAACCCAAGAGCAAAAAGAAAGCTGGTCGGGAAACCCGTCTGCGAAGCCGTGACAGCTAGCGAATGTACTGGGCCAGAGCTCGTGAAGGATATCCCACCCGCAATTTGCGCAGGGCATCCCGCTCGATCTGACGAATCCGTTCCCGCGTCAGGTTAAAGTGCTCCCCCACCTCCCGCAGGGTTCTCGCCTGTTGCCCGTCTAACCCGTAGCGCAACTCCAGCACTTGCCTCTCAATCGGCTTCAGGGTTTGCATGGCAGAACGCACATCCTGCTGCATCGATTGCACAAGGATCCCTTGGAAAGGCTGCTCTTGCCGCTCATCCTGCAGCAAATCGCCAAGGCAGCTTTCTCCTTCCTGGCCAACCGGCACATCCAGTGACAGGGGCAAAGCAGCAGCCTGCTGGATCATGCGCAGTTTCTTGACTTTAATGCCCAGTGCCTCTGCCAGCTCCGCCTCGGTGGGCCGCCGCCCCTGTAGCTTCATCAGCTCGCGGTTGGTGCGTTTGAGCAGGCGTACTTTATCGACCATGTGCACCGGCAGGCGAATCGTCCGCGCTTGGTTGGCAATGCAGCGGGTGATCCCCTGGCGAATCCACCAATGGGCGTAGGTACTGAAGCGAAAACCCCGTTCCGCATTGAATTTTTCGGTGGCCCGAATCAACCCGATATTGCCCTCTTGGATCAGATCCAAAAAGGGCACCCCCCGATTGAGGTATTTCTTGGCCACGCTGACCACCAGACGCAGATTAGCGTTGATCAGCTTGCGCTGGGCCTGTTCCCCTTGTCGGATGCGGGATCGTAAGGTGGATACGGAAATCTGCAGGGCCTCAGCCAGATCCTCGTCGCTGGGATCCCTGCCCCGTTGTTGCCGCCACTCCTGCCGGGCTTGATCGATGAGGAGCTTTTGCTGGATCTTGCGCGACAGCTCGATTTCTTCGGCGTGGTCGATGCGGGGCACGCGACCGATTGTATTTAAGTAGTGATCGACGGCATCTTCATTCAACCGCGAGCCGCCAGCAACCGGCTCTGGGTCGACTTCTTGAAGGGCAGACTCAGGGTCAAACCAGAGCTCGTCGAGCTCCTGAGGCAAAGAGGCAGAGTCTTCAGGATGAGGACGAGAAAAAACCACGGCCAAGTGAGGAGAGAACGTCACCTCCCAGTCTAGAAAGGTTTTTTCTTCCGGTGCGAGCGAAAATCGATCATGCCACCCTTTTTTGTCCCGAGATTTTTCCGGTTCAATGCTCGAACAACAGGGATCCCGTCCGCCAAGCCTCTGTGGGTAAGGGATTGCCCGCCAAAAGGCAGTAAGCGATTTTCGATCTAGGCCTTGAGGTAAGATTGTTCGTGGGCTGGCCAGCTCCACGGCTGGGATCCCAAAGAAAAGGGAACCTTGCCAGCTCAGGCTACCATGGGGCGATTGGCGAGCTGCGAACCTCTTCAGTCTGGATAAAGAATATTTACAACTTGCTGCTCCTATGGAGTTGAACGACCGGCACCATCCATCGGCCAACTTGATTGGGGAGCGGGTGCGCTGGGTACGGGAGAAGCTGCAACTTACCCAAGATCAACTGGCGGGCCGCTTGGCCAAGTACGGTGTGCAGTTGGACTACGTCAAGATCGGCCAGGTGGAAAAGGGAAAACGGCGCGTCATCGACAAGGAACTGGTGGCTTTTGCCAAGGCGTTGGGAGTGTCGGTCACTTGGCTGCTAAGCGGAGATGAATCCCATCTGTAGCAGTCGGGGGGAAGCTACATCCGATTTCCCTCAACCATCCCAGGGGAGCAAGACAGTAAAGATACAGGGCCCCAACGGGATCCAGATCACCGACGCCTTCACTTCTTCATCTAAACTTGATATTGTTAACTTGCTGTTGAGACGGCCCCATTTCACCTGCTTGTGTGAGGTTGACGGATGCTCTCCTTCTTTTTCAACTCTTCTGATCCGGCCAACAACCGGCAAAGCGGAGCCCATCGTGTGCCTGCCTCGGGCAAGACCACCGGCAGGCAGCGGATCCCTAACTACAACCGCATGTCTGCTCCCCATGAGGTGCTTAAGCAGGAAAAGCAGG
>NZ_JANSJB010000001.1:56060-67510 GCF_047462355.1 Synechococcus sp. H55.9
GGAGCAAGAGTTTACGGAGATGGAGCAAAACATCAGCCGCATCCACTACTTCTACCGAAAAGCAGACATGCCCCTGGAGATGCGGCAAATTCTGACCTACCGTAAGTTGATGGAGCTGGACTACTTTACCCCACAAGCGGCCAAAGAGTTGCTCAGGCAGTGGCAGCAGCAGGAAGAGCAGGAGCAAGAACGCCGTCAGGCTTGAAAGAGGACGACCGCTTGCGAGCCCGACTGCAGGATTTAGTTTATGTAAAGTTCATAAATAGTTGAGGCTCTGCAGCAGGGCAAAACAGAGGCCGGCACTGGCCAAAGGCACGGTCAGGTTATCCAACCCCCACCAAGAGAACACCTCCAAGCCCATGGTTATTCCCCCCACCAAGAGGCTGATGGCGAGCAAAGGGGGAGAGAAGCCGAAGTACCCCAGCAGCAGCGCCGCGATCACCAAGGTACTCACCGCCCACATGGTCAGGGATCCCTCCCAGCTTTTTTGAAGGGATCCCAGTTGATAGGGGTGTTTGCCCCAGGTTTTGCCCACCAAGCCGGCCAAGGCATCCGCCCACGTCATCACCAAGATGCCGATCACCGCGAAGACTTGTCGCTGTGGCCGCCAAAACCAAAACAGCAGCAGGCCAATGCTGAGGGCATAGAAACAGGTGCCAAAGCTGCGCCGACCGACCCCATTCAAGCTGGGCAAAAGGGTCACTCGGTAGGAGAGCAGCGCCAGGCCGGCAAACACCAGCGAGAACCCTACCCCCAGCCAGCGGGGCACTTGCAAGGCCCAAGCCAGCAAAATGATATTGCCCACGCCGATGTGAATTGCCTTGCGCACCCATTCTCCGTCCACCTGCTGGGAGCGCAGCCATTCCGCAAAAGCAAAGACGGAGGCCAGCCAGAGAGCATAGCAAGCAAGCTGCTGGGTCAGGCCCATGAAACGGCCTCAGAGCGTTTTCAAGTAGCTGAGCAGATCCGCCATCTCCTGGGGATCGGGCTGGAACTGGGGCATGGGAGGCGTTTTGCCACCGGTTACTTGCTGAATGATAAACCGATCCGAACGGCGGCTGCTCACCCCCCGCAGGCTGGGCCCCACCCGACCATCCGCTTCTTCTCCATGGCAAGCCGCACAGTTGAGGGCAAACAAGGAAGCACCACGGCCAACCTGCCCCTCTAGGCTGAGGACAGCTTGAGTGTAGGGATCCAGCCGAGCCCCGGCACTCAACCAAACCCAGGTGACTACCGCCAGGCCGAGGAGGACGACGCCCCAACGAGCTTTTTGGGCCCAGACACCTGTGAAGAACTGCTGCAAGGACTTGAGGAAAGGTTGTAAACGCTTTTGGGAGGAGGGCAGTCGCTTCTGCTCAAACTCAGCCCAGCAGCCGGGCGACGCCTGGCTGCTGCCGGATGGCGGGATGTCTGAGAGGGAGGGATGCACAGACAACGCTGAGAGAGACCGTTTCAATCTTTTACATTTCAACCAACACAATAACTCAGGAGCCCTTCCCTGCCAATAATCTGTAATGGTATTTACTTTTTCTTAATGATTTGCCGGTCTGTCTGAGATTGCGCTCCCTCTGGGATGGCGCGGTTGGGAAAGAGCCGCTCCATCGCCTCTGCTTGGGCCCAGGGATCCCGGTTCAGGCTGTGGATGAGATTGGCCCCTGGAAAGTGCGCCTGCAGGCGGCGGTAGAAGGATAAATTACCATAAACGACGACGGCTGCCACCCGCTCCCGATGCTGTTGCAGCCAATCCAGCACATAGTTGGGCAGGGGATCGCGAAGGAAAGCTTGGAAAACCAGCCCTGGAGCGCTGTTCAAAGCAGCTTCCAGCCAAGGCAGGGGGGTGAGGGCATCGCTGACCACAGGGAGAATGCCCAACGCCGCCGGCACCTGAACAGCGGGAGACTGCAACTGCAGGTCGGCAGTGTCCAGGGGGGGATCCAGCCAGATCCAGTTCAACCATCTGGGCTCTGGGGGCGGTCTGAGGGGCCGGCCACCTTCCACCCCACCGCGGGCCATGGCGGCTTGACAGGGAGCAATATCCTGCTCGGCCAAGAGGGATCCCAGCTGGGCGGCTTTGTGCAGAGCAGAGGGCAGGTTGGCGCGCGTGTTGAACAGCTTTCCCAAAGCCGAGTCCTTGCGGATGGGATCCCCCAGCAAGAGGGGTTTCAGGTGCTCGGCGGGGGAGCCGCGGCTGAGGGCCGGGTCGGTGGGATCCTTGGCCCCCATCCAGCCGCCAACAGCGCTGAAATCCGTTTCCGCCAAGGCCGGCCACACCTGTTTGAGGAGAGTTGAGGCCGCAGGCAGGACTCGCTGCTTGGCGCGCAGCACCCGCGTCACCGATTGGGCCAGTTGGACGGCGCTGAGGGATCCCTGCTGCACCGCTTCCAAAACGGCTGCCAGCGAGGCCATTGGATCGGGGGGGGCCAAAATCAGGTCGGCACCGGCCTGGAAAGCCCGCACGGCCAATCGGTTGGGAGAGAGCTCCGTCCCAGCGGCCAGCTCCGCCAGAAAGCCGTCATCGAGTCTATCCACCACGATCAGCCCGCCGAACCCCCATTCCCGCCGCAGCAGCTGGGTGAGCCGCCCCGGCAGCAGGGTGATGGGCCAGCGCTCATCCCACTCCGGCAGCACCACATGAGAAACCAAGATCGCCCCCACCTGCTCCAGCAGGAACGGCAGCCAAGGCCCCTCTTGGAGCTGGGCTGGGGTCAGGCTCAAACGGGGGCACCAGGGGATGTCCGGTGCCTTTGAAACCTGCTCTGCTGCAGCCGACCTTACTTCCCCTTTGCCGGGGAAAGAGCTGGCCGTGGTCAGGATCCCCTCTGGGACGGCTTGCTCACATCCGCGCACAAAGGCTCGCGCCAGTTGCAAAGCAGACAGGGGATCTTCCCCCAGCAGCTCTGCGACCGGGTTAAGCAGCCAATTGATGCCGAGGGCCGCTGCTTCCCGCGCCGTGATCCAACCCCACTGTTCCGCCCAGCGCTCGGCTTCGGATCCCAGGCGGCTCAGGCCCAGGGGGTGGGGAAAAGAAGTCGCCCCCTGCAGGGCCAGCCCACGACCGGCCTCCGCCGCCACCAAAAGGGGCAGGGCAGCCCAGGTTTGCAACTCTTCCACCAGCAACAGGGCTTCTGCCACATGGCCCTCGGTCAGCCAGATGCCCCCAATCCCTACCTCTTGGATCAGCCGCCTGAGAACTTCTCGAGGGGGCGACTGGGATCCCAAACGGGCCGAGACCGGCACCACCAGCAGTTGCGCCACTTGTCGAGCTAGGGACAAGGGCTGGTCAAGCTCGTCGGCCAGAGATCCGGAGACACTCATGGGCATAACCGGAAGTCGTCAGCAATGCTGGGGGATCCCCATCTTTTGCGAAAACCCAAGCGCAGATGATCCTAGCCGCTCTCCCGGCTTCTGGCTTCCCTGCTGCCAAAACAATCAGCGCCTTTGGCGGCAGCGGTCGCAGGTGCCGCAGGGCAGGCCGGGGTGTTCCCCAGGGTAGCCAAAGTAGGGCAAGATCGCCTGCCACCGACAGCCGCGAGCGTGGATCAGGGCCTCCATCTCGTGCCAGGGATCCTGCCGCGGCGGCGGCTGCCAACGGCGGTGCAGCACCTGAAAGTGAAAGGGATCCGGCCAGCGCAGACAGCCCATCTCCTGCAACAGGCCCAGGGCCACCCGGGTTTCTCCTGGCGGCAGGTCGGCATAGGATCCCTGCGGGGGCAGAGTTTGCAGCAGGCGGCGTGCTTGGGCCAGTAGGCGCTCCTGCTGAGAATAGAAATAGGCTTGGCGCTGGCGATCGCTGGGATCCAGCAGGCCCGTCGGCTCCGAGACCAGCATCAGGGCCTGACAGGGGCCGCCATCCCGCCCGCCCCGCCCCACCTCTTGTAAATAATCCATCAAATGGGGCGGGGGATGAAAATGCAGCACCCAGCGCACATCCGGCTTGTTGATCCCCATGCCAAAGGCGTTGGTGCAAACCAAAAAGCGCAGCTCGCCCGCCAGCCAGGCCCGCTCCAAGCGCCGGCGAGATCCCGCTTCCAGGCCGCCGTGGTAAGTGGCGGTTTCTTGGTTGTGGCGGCCCAGCCACGCGGCCAGCTCCTCCCCATCCCGCCGTGTGCGCACGTACACCAGGCCCGGGCCGGGGTTTTCGGCCAGAAAACGCAACAGCCGCCGACGGCGATCCGCCGGGCTCCAGGCGATGGCCACATTGAGGGAGATATTGGCCCGCAGCGGATCGGCGCGGATGCACTCCGGATCCTGCAGCCCCAGGATGTGGCCCAGGCGAGTGCAGGTTTGGGGATCGGCGGTGGCGGTAAAAGCGGCGATGGGAAACGAGGGCTTGGCCAAAGCCGGGCGCAGCAATCCCAAACGGCGGTAGTCGGGCCGGAAGGATCCCCCCCAATGCACCAACGTATGGGCCTCATCCACGATCAGGCTGCTGATTTGCACCTGGGGCTGCTGCAGCCGTTGCCAAACGGGGGGGCTGAAGAGGGTTTCCGGCCCCAGGTAGAGCAGACGCAGTCGGTTTTCCTCAAGGGCCTTCAACACGCGCTTGCGCAGGGCCGGATCCAGCTCGCTGTGCAGACAGGCCGCCGGCAGACGGCGCTTCCAGAGATCCTGGACTTGGTCTTCCATCAGGGCGATCAGGGGCGAGACCACCAGCGTCAGCCCTGTTTGCAAGAGGGATGTGAGTTGGAAGCAAAGAGACTTGCCAAACCCCGTCGGCAATACCACCAGCGCGTCGCGCTTCTCCAGCAAGGCGCGGATCACCTGAGCCTGGGGCGGGCGCAGCGCCTCGTAGCCCCAGTACTGCTTGAGGGCGGATTGAACCTGCTGCCAATCCTGCAAACGGCAACCCCTTTTGCCGCGATTTCCTTCAGCAATCTACAGCGATTGTAAAGGGGGTTGTCCAACAACAGGCTATTTCCAATTCCACGGAACCCCCTTTCTGCCTCTAGTTCCCCTCTCCCTCTGGGAGAGGGGGTAGGGGTGAGGGAACCCGTATCGGGATGGCTGGGATCCAGGTCGCTGGCCGGGAAGGAATGCTCTTTGCTGCCCTTGGCAAGGTATCGGTCGCGTAGCATTGCGTGGCAACAGGGCGGTGGTCTTGTGCGATTCTAGAGCTGGGACTTCCCGCCTAGCTCGATGCTGGAACTATGACTGCCAATGTGCTCCGCACCGCTGATGCCAACGACTCCCCACCCTTGCTCCAGCCCAGAATGGCCTCTGTTCACCGTCGCACGGGGGAAACGGATGTGCAAATCCATCTCAACCTGGACGGCAGAGGGCAGCACGAGATCGACACCGGGATCCCCTTTTTGGATCACATGCTGGCCCAGCTCAGCACCCACGGGTTGATCGATCTCCAGATCAAGGCGGTGGGGGATCTGCACATCGACGACCACCACACCAACGAAGACGTGGGCATCACGTTGGGACAGGCGCTGGCGCTGGCGCTGCAGGATCGGCGGGGCATTTATCGTTTTGGTCATTTTTGGGCGCCTTTGGATGAGGCGCTGGTGCAGGTGGTGCTGGACTTTTCCGGGCGACCCCACCTCAGCTACGGCCTGGAGCTGACCGCCGAGCGCATTGGCCGCTACGAAACCCAGTTGGTGCGAGAGTTTTATCAGGCGGTGGTCAACCATGCCCAGATGACCCTGCACCTTCGCCAGGCAGCCGGCCTCAATGCCCACCACATCGTCGAGGCCAGTTTCAAGGCCTTTGCCCGCGCCCTGCGCATGGCCGTAGAACGGGATCCGCGCCGACAGGAAGGGATCCCCAGTTCTAAGGGGGTGCTGTAGCGGCGCCTGCGCGGGCTGTTGACCTTGAGCCTGGGACTTGTGGTGCTGCCCCATCCGACGATGGGGTTCTGTCGAGAATGCTGAGCCGCACTCGCCCGCCGGCTGCTTTGGGCAAAATCTCCAGCCACTGGTGAAGATCCAAAAGAGCTGAGCCGGCGCCAATTCACAGACCTGGATGAGGCAAAGTCTGTCCGGCAGGGATCCCCATTTGGGTTTATTCTGGACTTAGCCATCCTTCCAGGGTTGCGTCCCAGCTCAGGCGGGATCCAAAAGTCGAAAAAGGGTTTCCCGGCAGTTGCCAGCTCTGGAGGTTCTGATTCCCAGCCACTGATAGGCCCATGTTAGGGGGGGATGAAAACCATGGACATTGATCTCCGTCCGCTGATCGTTCTGTCGCCCATTGTTTTGGTGGTTGCCTGGGCTGCCTACAACATCATCAAGGCTGCCATCAAAGGAGAGGCCAAGCTCTTCGGCGAGAAGGGCAACAACCCCTTCGGCAAAGGCGGGAGCTGAACGTGCGGATCCGGCCGGCAGGCTCAGTATGCTAGGCGAGGCGACAAACCCAAAATCCGCCGATGTGATTGTCATCGGGGCCGGAGTGGCCGGTTTGGTCTGCGCAAGGCGACTGCTGCGGGCGGGGCTGCGGGTTCTGGTGCTGGAAAAATCGGCGGGCTTGGGCGGGCGCCTGGCCACCCGTCGGGTTGAGCATCTCGGACAAACGGTGCCGGTGGATCACGGGGCTCAATACCTGACTGCCGATTCCGATGGCTTTCATCGCTGGGTGAAGGAGCTGCTGGGCCTGGGGCTGCTGACGGAATGGACGCGCTCGCTGCATGTGCTGGATCGAAAAGGGCTGCGCCCGGAGCATCCCAACGAGGAGAAACCGCGCTACATCTGCCCCCAGGGCATGACGATGTTGGCCAAACACCTGGCTGCCCCGCTGTCGGTACACACCCAAACTCGTGTGGTCGGCCTCAAAAGTTTGGCCACAACCTGGCAAGTGCAGGCGGAGAATGGTCAATGCTACGAGGCTGCCGCATTGGTGGCGGCCATTCCGGCCCCGCAGTTGCTGCCTTTGCTGCAAGAGAAGATCCCTCCTGCCGATAGCCTGCTGTCTCTGCTGGGATCCGCCGAGTATCAGCCCTGCCTTGCGGTTTTGGCCGGCTACTCCAAGGACACGCCGCCGCCGCCCTGGAAAGGGATCAAGTGCTTGGAGGATCCGATGTTGGCCTGGCTGGGGTTGGACAGCAGCAAGCGCCCGCAGCCGCTCTCGCCGGTGGTGGTCTTGCATGGGGGGGCGGAGTGGTCATCTCTGTACCTGGAGGCCGGCCCACCTGAGCTAGAAAAGGCAGGTCGAGAATTGTTGGCCCACGCCGCCAAGCATCTGGATCCCTGGCTGGCTTCGCCCCAATGGATGCAGGTGCACCGTTGGCGCTACGCTTTGCCGCTGGAAACCATGGGATTGGCCAGCTTGGGCACCCGGATTCCGGCGGCTGAGGGATTGCCTTTGGTTTGTGCCGGCGATTCGTGCGCCGGGGGGCGCGTAGAAGGGGCTTGGCTCTCAGGGCAAGATGCCGCCAAAACGTTGCTCGAAATGCTGGGCGGCTCTGAGCGGTGAGGGGACGCTGACCCAGTTGGCCTGGAGCAATGCCTGCAGATCCAGGCCGAGAATTTCCATCCTCTGGGGTAGAGAGTTATGCTGACAGGGTGGATCCCTTGGCAGATAATCCATGCCCAGAACCTGTACGATCTACCGCCGTGCCCAATTTGCCGCCAGCCATCGCTACTGGTTGCCCGAACTCTCAGAAGCCGAGAACGTAGCCCGCTTTGGCCCCCAAGCCCGTTTTCCCGGCCACGGCCACAACTACGTGCTGGAGGTGGGCCTGACGGGGGAGGTAGATGAGTACGGCATGGTGCTCAACCTCTCAGAGGTCAAGCGGGTGATCCGAGAGCGGGTGATTCAAGAGCTCAACTTCGCCTACCTCAATCAAGCCTGGCCGGAGTTTGCCCAAACCCTGCCCACCACCGAGTTTATCGCTTACGTAATTTGGCAACGCCTGGCCGATGCGCTGCCGCTGACCAGCGTCCGCCTGTACGAGGATCCCGAACTTTGGGCCGAATACCGAGGAGAAGCCATGCAAGCCTACTTGACCGTTGCCACCCATTTCAGCGCCGCTCACCGTTTGGCCCTGGATCATTTGAGCCTGGAAGAGAACACCGCCATCTACGGCCTCTGCGCCCGTCCCCATGGCCATGGCCACAACTACGGCCTGGAGATCACCGTCAAGGGATCCATCGACCCGCGCACGGGGATGCTCGTGGATCTGGCGGCTCTGCAGCGGATCATTGACGAGCAGGTGGTCAAACCGCTGGATCACACCTTTTTGAACAAAGACATCCCCTACTTTGCCCAGGTGGTGCCCACCGCCGAAAACATCGCCCTCTACATTCAACGGCTGCTGACTTTGCCCCTGCGCGAGCTGGGGGTGCAACTGCATCGGGTTCGCCTGCAAGAGAGCCCCAACAACAGCAGCGAGGTCTACGGGGAGTTTCCGCTGGAAGAGCTGTTCAACTCTTCAGAAGGGCTCCCCCAGAGTTTCGGCAGCCGTGTTGCCGCGCGACGCTGATGTAACCATGTTGGATCTGGTTAAGCTGAGTGGGCAGATCCCCGCCTTTGCTCGGCACTTGCAGCAGGAGTCGCGGGCCGGTCAGGAGCGCCTGCGCCAAGCCCTGCAGGTCTTCGGGCGCCTGCAGCAGGAGCCGCAGGTTTGGCAGTCGCGTTGGACGGAGTGGGGATCCCATCTGGCCTTTACCTGCGCCAGCCCCGCCGAGCCCCCGGAAACCTGGGGATCCCTGCCCAAGGTGGAGCCGCTGCAGGGACGACACACGGTGGTGGCCACCGATGGATCCCAGATCCTGCCCAGCCACCACGAGATCGCCTATTGCTCGCTGATCAATGTTGGGCGGGTGGTTCTGCACTACGGCACCCAGGAGTGGCCGCTTTTGGATAGTCAGCCTCTGCTGCTGTATGGGCAGCGCTCGGACTCCTCTCTCTTGGAGCAAATGGCAGAAGGGTTGCAAAGTGCTGCCATTGCCGTGCGGAACCCCGGCAGCGGGACAGGGGTCTCGTTGGGGCCGGAAGTGGTGTTGGCCTTGCGGCGGGCTCAGGCAGAGCTAGAGGAGCTGGCGCAGTTGGCCCTGTCAGTGCCCCGTCGCCGCGCCACGCTGGCGCTCCTGGATGGATCCCTGATCCCCTGGGGACTGGAGCCGCTGCCCAGATCAACCCAGCGTCCCTGGCTGGATCCCATCCTGGCGACTCTGGAGCAGTTGCGGGCCGCCCGCATCCCCCTGGTGGGCTACATCAGCGCTTCCCGCAGCAGCGAAACCCTTAACTACTTACGCCTGGGGCTGTGCCCCTACCTGGGCTGCGACTGCCATCGCTACTGTGCCGGCGAGAAAACCCCCCCCTGTCACCCCTTTGCTCCCCTGCCGGATCGCGTCTTCTGGGGATCCCTGCTGCAGCCGGGAGAGCGCAGCCCCCTCTGGCGCAGTGGCGCCAGTGTCTTGGATGCCTTCGGGGAACACCACATCCACTGCTGTTACTTGAATGTCGGCGGGAAGGGGGGCCCCGAGATCGCCCGCCTGGAGTTTCCCGCCTGGGTGGCCCAGGATGCCCAGCTGCTGCAGCGGGCCCTGGCGGGAGTACTGAGCCAGGTGCAAAAGGGCTTTGGCTACCCCATTGCCCTGGCGGAAGCCCATCATTTGGCAGTGGTGCGGAGCGGGGATCGGCAGCGCTTCTTTGCCCTGATCGAGCAGGAGCTGATCCGCGCCGGCCTGCGCCATGTGGCTGTCTCCCGCAAGGAAGCCCAGAAGCGAACTGGTATCGCCTAATTGGTGCCAGTGCCGCAAAACCCTTCCTCCCTCCTACCTCCCCTCTCCCAGAGGGAGAGGGGCTGGGGGTGAGGGCTGGGAGAGAGGCCGGGGGTGAGGGGTTAAAATCGCCCTGTCAGGCCCAAAACCGCACCGCCTGCCGGGATCCCTGGCACCCAAGAAAAGGCTGCAGCCTATTGAGGGGATCCCCACTCAACGGTTAGGGTTGCCAAGGTGTCCAAATCCTGTTTCTATTGCCGATATGATGAGCCAAGCCCCTCTGCGCAGCATCGTCTCTCCCTTAACCCACAACCCCCTCTGGTACAAAGACGCGATCATCTACGAGCTACCGGTGCGGGCTTTTGCCGATAGCGATGGCGATGGAGTGGGCGACTTCCAGGGCCTGACGGAAAAGCTGGACTACCTGCAGGATCTGGGCATCACGGCCCTCTGGCTGCTGCCCTTTTTCCCCTCCCCTCTGCGGGATGATGGGTACGATGTTTCTGACTTTACCAACGTCAACCCCACCCTAGGCACCCTAGAGGACTTCAAAATCTTTCTAGATGCCGCCCACCAACGCGGGATCCACGTCATCATCGAGCTGATCCTCAACCACACCTCCGATCAGCATCCCTGGTTTCAGCGGGCTCGGCGCGCCGCCCCCGGCACCCCCGAGCGGGACTTCTACGTTTGGAGCGACACCCCGGAAAAGTACAAAGAGGCCCGCATCATCTTTCAAGACTTTGAAACTTCCAACTGGGCCTGGGATCCGGTGGCCAAAGCCTACTACTGGCATCGCTTCTACTCCCACCAGCCGGATCTCAACTACGACAATCCTGCCGTGCAGAAGGCCATCTTCGAGGTGGTGGACTTTTGGCTGAGCATGGGGGTGGACGGCCTGCGGTTGGACGCGGTGCCCTATCTGTACGAGCGGGAGGGCACCAACTGCGAGAACCTGCCGGAAACCCACGCCTTCCTCAAGGCCCTACGCAAATACATTGACGAAAGATATCCCAACCGTATGCTGCTGGCGGAGGCCAACCAGTGGCCGGAAGATGCCGTAGCCTACTTCGGCGACGGAGACGAGTGCCACATGGACTTCCACTTCCCCCTGATGCCGCGGCTGTTCATGGCCATCCAGATGGAGGATCGCTTCCCCATCATCGACATCCTGCAGCAGACTCCCCCCATTCCCGAAACCTGCCAGTGGGCCATTTTCTTGCGCAACCACGACGAGCTCACCCTGGAGATGGTCACCGACGAAGAGCGGGACTACATGTACCAGGTGTACGCCAAGGATCCCAACGCGCGGGTCAACCTGGGCATCCGCCGCCGCTTGGCGCCCCTGCTGGGCAACAGCCGCCGCCGCATCGAGCTGATGAACAGCCTGCTGTTTTCCCTGCCCGGCACGCCGGTGATCTACTACGGCGACGAGATCGGCATGGGGGACAACATCTACCTGGGGGATCGCAACAGCGTGCGCACGCCGATGCAGTGGAGCGCCGACCGCAACGCCGGCTTCTCTCGGGCTAACCCGCAGAAGCTCTACCTGCCCATCGTCATCGACGCCGAGTACCACTACGAAACCGTCAACGTGGAAGCGCAGCGGAACAACCCCTATTCCCTGTGGTGGACGATGAAACGGATGATCGCGGTTCGCAAGCGCTTCCAAGCTTTTGGCCGCGGCTCTTTTGAGCTGCTGCACCCGGAAAACCGCAAGGTGCTGGCCTTCATGCGGGCCTACGGCGACGAGCGCATCCTGGTGGTGGCCAATCTCTCCCGCTATGT
>NZ_JANSJB010000001.1:67610-70906 GCF_047462355.1 Synechococcus sp. H55.9
GAAAGCCAAAAGCAGGTGGAGGCGGTCTTGGGCGACTACCTCTACCGCTGCCGTTGGTTCGGCTCCAAAGCCCGCCAGATCCAGTCGGCCCAGGTTTTGGATGCCATTCCCTGTAACCGGGAAGGGGATCCCCCCTTTCGGGGCCAGATTTTGCTCTTGCAAGTCGAGTTTACCGAGGGGGAAGCAGAACTCTACTCTTTACCCGTGGGCTACGCCACTCAAGAGGCGGCCCTGCACCTGCGCGTAGAGGCGCCCCAGGCAGTCATCCTCCCTGTGCAGGTGGCCGGGGATCCGCCGGGCGTGCTTTTCGACGCGCTGGCCGATAAAACCTTTTTGTCGTTGCCGCTGCAGATCATCGCCCAGCAGGGCCGCCTGCGCCACTCCTCAGGGGAGCTGTGGGCCACCACCTTTGCTCCCTTTGAGTACGACCTCGGCCTTGAACCCCGCATCCTCAAGGCGGAGCAGAGCAACACCTCGGTGGTCTACGGCAATCAGTACATCCTCAAGTTCTATCGCAAGGTGGCCGAGGGGGTGAATCCAGAGCTAGAGATCGGCCGCTACCTGCTGGAGCACCATCCCCAGGTGCGGGTGCCGCGGCTGTTGGGATCCCTGGAATATCGCCGCCGCCGTGGGGCGCGGGGCTTTGATCCCAGCGATCAGCCCATCACGTTGGCCATTTTGCAGGAGTACATCCCCAACGAGGGGGATGCCTGGCACTACACGCTGGACAGCCTGGGGCAGTTTTTCGAGACGGTGCTGGTTCACTACCTAGAGGTGGATCCCGTGCCCGTTCCGCAGGGATCCTTCTTGGAGCTGTCTCAACTCCCCTTGCCGGAGCTGGCCTACGCCACCATTGGCAGCTACCTGGAGTCGGTGCGGATCTTGGCCAAGCGCACCGCCGAGCTGCACCTTGCTCTGGCTGCCGACACCGAAAACAAAGACTTTGCCCCCGAGCCCTTCTCCAGTCTCTACCAACGCTCCATCTATCAATCCATGCGCAATTTGGTGGGGCAGGTGTTTCCGCTGCTGAACAAGCAGATCCCCAAGCTGCCGGAGGTGGAGGCCAAGTTGGCCCGGGCTGTTCGCGACCAAGAAGGGGAGATCATGAGCCGCTTCCGCCTCATCCTGGAGCGGAAGATCACGGCTTTGCGCACTCGCTGCCATGGGGATTACCACTTGGGCCAGGTGCTGTTTACCGGCAAGGACTTTGTCATCATCGACTTTGAAGGGGAGCCGGCCCGCTCCCTGGGAGAACGCCGCCTCAAACGCTGCCCCCTGCGGGATGTGGCAGGGATGCTGCGCTCTTTCCACTACGCCGTTCACACCGGCTTGCGCCAGCAACTGGAAAGCGGCCTGGTCTGCGGGGACAAGTGCCCCGACATGATGCGCTGGGCCCAGTTTTGGCACCGCTGGGTTTGTGCTGCTTTCTTGGCCGAGTATCTCCAGGTGGCTTCCCAAGGGGCTTTTCTGCCCCGCAGCCCGCAGGAGCTGGAAGTGCTGCTAGAGGCCTATCTGCTGGAGAAGGCCATCTACGAGCTGGGCTACGAGCTCAACCACCGTCCCGAGCAGGTGGAGATCCCGCTGCGGGGGATCCTGCAGTTGCTGGGCATTTCCACCCAGGTTTGAGGGATCCCGGATGTGCGGACGGTTTAGCCTGGCGGTTGCTCCCGAACGGCTGCAGCAGCATTTTCAACTCGAGAGGGGGGCAGTGGCGGCGCTCCAGCCCCGCTACAACATCGCCCCTGCTCAGCCGCTGCTGGCGGTGGTGGCGGGATCCCTTCAGCGCCAGGCCACTCAGTTCCGCTGGGGCTTGATCCCCAGTTGGAGCCGCACTCCCAAAGCCGGGTGGATCAATGCCCGCGCCGAGACCGTGGCCGAGAAACCCTCTTTCCGCCAGGCCTTTTGCCGCCGCCGCTGCCTGATCCCGGCAGATGGCTTCTACGAGTGGGCCGACCAGGGCACGGCCAAGCGACAGCCCTACTGGTTTTACCTGCTGGATCGACCGGTGTTTGCCTTTGCCGGCATTTGGGAGCGCTGGCGCAGCCCACAAGGGGTGGAGAGAGAAACTTGCGCCATCCTCAACACGCCAGCCAATCGGCTAATGGGGCTTTTCCACGAGCGGATGCCGGCCATTTTGCTAGAAGACGATTACGACCTCTGGCTGGATCCGCAGGTGCGGGATCCGGCGCGGCTCCTGCCCTTGCTTCGCCCCTACCCGGCAGAGGCCATGGCCGCCTACCCCGTCAGCACCCATGTCAACAACCCTCGCCACGAGGATCCCACATGCCGGGCTCCCATCGGAGAAGCGGTGCAGGGATCCAACCTCAGCGAGCCCGCTGGTAGCGCATCCCCGGCAGTTGCACCAGCCAGCCCTCCAGTTCCATAAGCAGCAGGGTGCTGGAGAGGGTGGCAATGTCCATCTGGGTGGCCTGAGCCAGGGCATCGAGGCTGAGGATGTCGTTGCCCAGGAGCTGCCAGAGAAGCTGCTGCTGCGGATCCCTGGGGCCGGCGGACAAGGGTTGGTCTGGGAGAGGGGATCCCTCAACCAAGCCCAGCTCTTGGAGCAGCTCCTCGATCCCCAGGATCATCGCTGCACCACTGCGGATGAGGTGCAGACAGCCGCGGGCCGCTGCCGTGTCGATATTCCCCGGCAGGGCATACACCTCCCGCCCGTATTGGTTGGCCAGGTGAGCGGTAATCAGCGCCCCTGAGCGCTCTGGGGCCTCCATCACCAGGGTGGCGCGGCAGAGGCCGGCGATAATGCGGTTGCGCTGGGGAAAGTGCTCCTTGGCCGGCGGCGTGCCGGGGGGATATTCGCTGAGGACGGCCCCTTGTTCCAGGATGCGCCGGTAGAGAGCGCGATGGTGGGCGGGGTAAACCTGATCCACCCCAGTTCCCACCACGGCCACCGTCTTGCCGCCTGCCTCCAGGCAGGCCTGGTGGGCAATGCCGTCGATCCCGGTGGCCAGTCCCGACACCACCACGCAGCCAGCTTCCGCCAGGGCGGCGCTGACTTTCTGGGTCCACTGCTGACCGTAGGGGGTGGGGGCGCGGGTGCCGACAATAGCGATGGCCGGCTGCTGCCAGTCGGGGCACTCGCCTAAGACGTAGAGAAGGGGCGGTGGATCCGGCAGCTCCCACAACAAGGGCGGATAGCCGGGATCCGCAGGGGTTAGGAAGGGGATCCCCGGCTTTTGGGTTTGCTCCAGGATCTCCCCAGGGTCGAGGCCAGGACGGGCAGAGACAATCGTTTCTGCCAGGGTGGGGCCAATGCCCTCTACCTGCAGCAGGGCCGG
>NZ_JANSJB010000001.1:71006-75867 GCF_047462355.1 Synechococcus sp. H55.9
CCGCTGCTGTGGCTGTTGACCTGGGTGGGATCCCGCTCGGCCCAGCCGCAGCTATTGGGGATCCCGGCTTGGTACTGGGGAGCAGGGTTGGCGGTGCTGCTGTTGGTGCCCCTGAACTTCTACTTTGTGCGAACTTGCTGGCCCAGGGCTGGAGATGAGTGACACGGTTTTGAGTTTGGGTGTGGTGGGGGTGTACTTGCTGCTGCTGGCGGCCATTGGTTGGTGGAGCTACCGCCGCAGCGGCCAGGATCCGGTCAGCTATTTCCTGGCAGGGCGGGGGCTGGGATCCCTGGCCTTGACCTTGACCACGCTGGCGACGCTGCTCAGCGCCTTTACCTTCCTCGGCGTGCCGGCGGATGCCTACACCCACGGCCTGGGGATTTTTTTGGCCGTGGGGGTCACCACGGCGCTGATCTCAGGGCTGTTTTTTGGGGTGGGCTACCGGGTGTGGCTGGCGGCCCGCCACTTTGGGTTCATCACCCCCTCAGAGTTCTTTGGCCACCGCTTCAACAGCCCTCTCCTGGCCCTGCTCTATTGCCTAAGCGCCCTGACGTTTACCGCCCCCTACATCAGCATCCAGATCATCGGCGGGGCGCGCACCCTGGCCGCCGTTTTGGGGGAAGGGATCCCCTACTGGCCCCTGGCGGTGGGGGTGGCGCTGGTCATCCTGGGCTATGTCCTCTTCGGCGGCTCCCAGGCCGTGGTCTGGACGGACGTGGTGCAGGGGATCATCTTGGTTGTGGGGATGGGAGTGGCCTTTGTGGCCGTGGCCTTGAGTTGGGGCCAAGAGGCCGGCAGCCGGTTGGATCCCTGGCTGAGCTTGCCCGGCCCCCAGGGGCGCTGGAGCTGGCAGACCCTGCTTGGCAACCAACTGCTGTTTTTGATGGCTACGCCCCTTTTTCCCCAATTTTTTCAGCGCTTCTACATGGCCAAAAGTGCCCGTCCCTTTCAGACGCTGATGGTGGTCTGGCCGCTGCTGATTCTACTGGTGTTCTTCCCAGCAGCCCTCATTGGCGTCTGGGGTCGGCTGGCTTTTCCTGACCTGCAGCAGCCGGATCAGATCATGCCGCTGATGTTGCAGACCCTGCCCAGCGGCGTGGCGGCAGTGGTGATTACAGCGGCGCTGGCGGCTTTGATGTCTACGGCGGACTCGCAACTGCTAACAGCCAGCTCCCTGGTTACCCGGGATCTGGTGGTTACCTTGCTCAAGCGCCAGCTTTCTCCGCACCAGGAGGAGCTGTTGGGCCGCTGGGTGGTGCTGGGGATTGGGCTGGTTTCCTTTGCCATTGCCGTCAGGCCACCGGGGCTCATCGCCCAGATCGCCACCTGGAGCTTTCAGGGCAACGCCATGCTCTTTCCCCTCTTGATGGCCGGCCTGTACTGGAAGCGGGCTACCCGCGCCGGGGCCGTAGCCGGAGCTTTGGTTTCCAGCGGTCTCACCTTGGGCTGGCTGGCGGGCCTGTTGCCCCAAGCCTGGACGGGGGGCTGGCTGCCGGTGATCCCGGCGGTGGTTGTCGGCACGGCGGTGCTGGTGGGGGTGAGCTTGCTCACTCAGCCCGACCAGGAGAGGCTGGCCGCCTACTATGAGAGCGGCCCTTGGGGGGAGGAGATCTCGAAATAACTGGATTGAGACAGATCCCTCACCCCCGGCCCCTCTCCCTGAGGGATGACCCTCACCCCCGGCCCCTCTCCCTGAGGGAGAGGGGAGATGCTTCGGCGTTGTTCAGCTTCTGTCGGTGGCCAACCTCTTGAGAACAAGGAAGGTGCCGCCCAGGAAGAGCAGGCCCATCAGCCCGGCTAGGGGGTTGCCGCCGATGCCGGTGAGCCACTCTGGCGCCCTGCCGGTGTACTCGATCCAAGCCAAGTTGTTGACCCAGGTGATGCCCCACACCCAGCCGGCGTGCAGCCCCAGGCTGAGTCCTAGCTTGTTTTGGTTCCACACCTTGGCCTGGGCCAGCAGCAGGCCCATCAGCCACAGTCCCGGAAACTGGGGCCAGGTGGCGAGGATCTCTGCTGGCGGCTTCAAAAAGTGGGCCAAAGCAAAGAGAAGGCTGGATCCCCACAGAGCGCTTGTCCAGCCGTAGTCCAAGGCCATCTCCTGCAGCAGCCAGCCGCGGAACAACAGCTCTTCTGCTAGAGCCACCGCCAGGCCCACCCCTAGCCCCAGCAAGCCATAGCCCAGCAGGGATCCCCCTTCCACCGGCTGCCAGCTCAGCCAGCCCAGGGCCCCCTCCAGGCCAAAGAGCAGAAAAAGCCCGCCCACACCCATCCCCAGGCCCCAGAGGATCCCAGCCCGACAGGCCCAACTCTTGTCCAGGCCATAGGCGGCAAACCCGGATCCCCACAGCCCCAGCCAAAGGAGCAGTAGAGCATACAGCGGCAGCCAGAGGTACTCTCGGCCAAAGAAAAATCCCCCCAGGCCGACCCACGGTAGCCAGGCCAAAAGGGGGATCCCCAAAAACAGCAACAGCCGCAGCGGCAAGGGAAAGGCCTTGAGTTTGCCAATCAGCTCAGCAGTCGGCAGGCCCACCCAAACCGCTCCTAACTAGCGTTCCGGCTCGATCGAGCTGGTGAGGCCGTGCTGGCGCAGCTGCTCGCAGTAAAACTCCGCGTGCTCCCGCGGCACCACGATGACCACAGCAACGCCGTTGTTGTGGGCTTCCAACATGATCTCGGTGGCTTGCGGCGGCATCATCGATGGAATGACCTTCACCAGCACCTGCACCACGTACTCCATGGTGTTGACATCGTCGTTGTGCAGCAACACCCGGTACATGGGCATATGCTTCGGGGTTACAGAAGGCTTAACCAGAGTCTCCGTAGCCACGACGATCCCTCCTTGGGTCAACAAGAGGTTCTAGAACGCAAAACCGAAAACAAAGCCAAAAAGCAAAAAACCTTAATGGAATTTTAGCCTTCGCAGGAAGGGCTATGAAAAGGCCGCGGAGAACCCAAGCCTCAGGTCTGGCGTTCTTAAACAGAAGCTAACCCAGTTTTCACCGGCCCACAACCTCAGTTTGGGCGCAGAAGTGCTTGACTAGGGGCAATTGGCCATTGTTGCGGATCCCTTTACATTTGCCGGCGTCGCTGAGGTTAGCTGTATGAGTTCCCTGCGTTCCCGTCGCTTTTTCCTGCAGTTGCTGATGTTTGGCGGTGGGGCAGCCGCCCTGGCCGCCTGTGGGGGCACCTCCAGTTCTTCTATCCCGCCGCTGGGAGAGCCAGGATTTCCCCAGGGGGTGTTTGCCGGGGATCCCACCTCTGAGGGGGCGGTGCTTTCCACGCGGGTGGTGCCGGCCAGCAGCGTGGATACGGTGCCTGTGACGCTGCAGATGGCGGAAAATGCCGAGTTCAACCCCATTCTGCAGCAGGTTGCGCTGACTGCCCGCCGCGTGGCCGGTCGCAACTACCGCACCGAGCCGGGCGACTACATTGCCCGCGCCGTTGTTACCGGCCTGAGGCCGGCGCAGCGCTATTTCTACCGCTTTGTCAGTGAGGGGTTTACCAGCCCTGTGGGCCAGTTCCGCACCCTGCCGGCTCCGGGCGATGGGCGGCCCATCCGCTTCTTGCACATTAGCTGCGCCAATGAGCCTCCTTTCCCCATTGGGGCGGCCCTGTTGGCTGAGGTTAACCGCGGCGATATCGATTTCATCTCCTTCAACGGCGACACCGTCTACGCGGATCGCTTCTGGCTGGGGCTGGATCCCATCGGCAACCTGGAGTTTTACCGCAGCCTCTATCGGGATCAGCGGGATCCCAAGTATGCCGGGCCGGAGTTCCCGCAGTTGTTCAGTCGCACTTCCTTTGTCGTTAACTGGGATGACCACGAGGTGATCGACAACTACAGCGGCCAGAAGGCCCGCGGCGGCCGCGCCGTCCAGCTCAACGACACCACCGGGCAAACCCGCGACGTGGAAGATTTTAGGGTGCTGGGCTACCAGGCCTTTTTTGAGTACAACCCCATCACCCCCACCTTGACGGATGTACCGGGGGTAGATAGCCGGGATCGGGTGTTTCGCAGCTTCCGCTACGGCGCCAACGCCGAAGTCTTTATCCTCGACCTGCGCCAGTACCGCGACTTGGCTGCTGTGACCCCGATCCTGCCCATTTTGCCCCCTGGCTTGACCCGCCAGCGCTTTTTGGAACTGGCCGGCATCCGCCTCACGCCCCAGCAGGAGACCCTGTTCTTCGGCCCGCCGGGATCGGAAGAGGCGCTGTTTAACCTGCTGCGCCGCACGCCGCGCATTCTTTTGGGAGAACCCCAAAAGCAGTGGTTGTTCAACGGCCTGCGCAGCTCCACCGCCACCTACAAGTTCATCGTCAGCGAGTTTCCCATCACGGTGACCTATTTCCGCTCCAACGACGTCTGGGAGGGCTACTGGCTGGAGCGGCAGGAGGTGATCGACTTTATTGAGCGCAACAACATCCGCAACGTGGTGTTCCTAACCGGCAACAACCACGCCGGCTTTATCGGCCAGGTCAACCCCGGCAGCAGCAACCCCATCTGGGAGGTGTGGACTGGCCCCACCGGACGCAGCGTGACCGCCTTGAGCATTGACGAGTTGGGCAGCCAACTGGGGATCCCCAACGCCAGCCGCCTCTACTACCGGATTGTGAATGGCTTTCTCGCCCCTGTGAACCCTGCCAATCCAGAAGTGAGCGGGATCCCTGGCGTAACGACAGGCAACCTGCGCTTTTTGGAGCTGGCGGTGCCCAACTACACCCTCATTGAAGTCTCCGGCAGCCGCTGCACCCTTCAGATCAAGGGCCCCACCGGCAGCGTCCTCACCGATCCCCTGGGGCGCCGCGGAGAACTGGTGCTGCCCCAGTGAGAACAATCAAGGGCTTTGGGCAGGTTTTCTCA
>NZ_JANSJB010000002.1:0-2818 GCF_047462355.1 Synechococcus sp. H55.9
GGGCAGGGTCAGTTGTTTATAAGAGACAGGGAGAGGGGCTGGGGGTGAGGGCCGAAAATGCCGCAGCCGCAGGGCATTAGCCACTACAGAAACAGAGCTCAAGGCCATGGCCGCCCCCGCCAGCATGGGGTTGAGCAACCAGCCGGTGAAGGGGTAGAGCGCCCCGGCGGCAATCGGGATCCCGAGGGTGTTGTAGATAAAGGCGAAGAAGAGATTTTGGCGGATGTTGGCAAGGGTGGCGCGGCTGAGTTGAATGGCGGTGACCACGCCCCGCAAATCGCCGGCTATTAGGGTAATGTCGCTGGCAGCTATGGCCACATCGGTGCCCGTCCCGATGGCGATCCCCACATCGGCTTCTGCCAGTGCCGGCGCATCGTTGATGCCATCTCCCACCATCGCTACCGGGTGTCGGGGCCGTCTGAGCTGGCGAATGTAGGCTGCCTTTTGCTCGGGACGGACTTGGGCGATCACCCGGCGAATGCCTGCCTGCTGAGCAATGGCCTGGGCGGTGGTGGGGTTATCCCCGGTTAGCAGAATCACCTCCAGGCCCATCTCCTGCAGCTGGCGCACCGCGGCGGGGGAGGTGGGTTTGATCGGGTCGGCAATGGCCAACAGCCCCACCAGACGATGGGATTGCGCCACGCCGATCACCGTTTTGCCCTGGCTTTCCCAGGTCTGAACCCGCTCCGACCAAGAGGGATCCCACGGGATCCCCAGCCAGCTCAGCCGACCGATGCGCACCTGCTGCCCCTCCACCCAGGCTTCTGCCCCCTCGCCCACTTTTGCCTGAAAGTGCTGGGCCGACGGGATTGAGATGCCTTCGGCTTTGGCTTTTTGCACCACCGCCTGGGCCAGCGGATGTTCCGAGTATTGTTCCACTGCTGCTGCCAGGCGCAACAGGGCTAGGGGAGAAGAGCCTGGCGTCCAGATATCGGTGACGCTGGGACGGCCCTCGGTGAGGGTGCCGGTTTTGTCCAAGACCACCGTGCGCAAGCGGTGGGCCAATTCCAGGCTATCGGCGCTTTTTACCAGGATCCCCAATTCCGCCCCCCGCCCCGTCGCCACCATGATCGAGGTGGGGGTGGCCAACCCCAGCGCACAAGGGCAGGCGATGATCAGCACCCCAATGGTGTTCACTAAGGCCAGCGTCGGATTGCCCGCCAGCCCCCACCAGAGGACAAAAGTTAGAATGGCTACCCCGATCACCGCCGGCACAAACCAGGAGGTCACCCGATCCGCCACTTGTTGAATGGGGGCCTTGGATCCCTGGGCCTCCTGCACCAGGCGCACGATCTGGGCCAGAAGCGTATCTTTGCCCACCCGCCGCGCTTCCATCACAAAGCTGCCCGTCTGGTTGAGGGTGGCCCCGATCACCTCATCTCCTGCCGACTTGCTCACCGGCAGGCTCTCGCCAGTTACCATCGACTCGTCCAGGCTGGAGGATCCCTCTAGAATGACCCCATCCACCGGCACCTTCTCACCGGGGCGCACCCGGATCCGATCCCCCACCTGCACCGCCGCAATCGGGATATCCTGCTCCACCCCGTCGCGGATGACCCTTGCCGTTTTCGGCTGCAACCCCATCAGCTTGCGAATGGCTTCGGAGGTTTGCCCTTTGGCCCGCTGCTCCATCCACTTGCCCACCAGCACCAGGGTGACGACCACCGCCGCCACTTCGTAATACACATCCGGGTGCAGGCCCTGGCGATGAAAGAAGTCGGGGAAAGTCGTCGCCAAAAGGGAGTAGAAAAAAGCAGCGCTCGTTCCCAAAGCTACCAAGGTATTCATGTCCGCCGAGCGCCGCTGCCAAGCCGCCCAGGCGCCACGATAAAAATGCTGGCCCACCCAAAACTGCACCGGCGCCGTCAGCAGCAACTGCAACCACGGATCCTGCAGCCAGGGGGGCAGGCCGGGGATCTCCTGCCCCAACATCATCGGCAGGGATCCGATCAGCAGCACCGTGCTGAGGCCCACTCCTATCGCTACCTTCAGCTTCAATTCCCGTTCTGCCGCCCGTTGGGCGATCCGTTCTGTGTCGTCCGGATCCGACTGTTGCCAATCGTCTTCGACCAAGCGCGCCCGATACCCCGCCTGCTCCACCACCCGGATCAATGCTTGGGGATTCACCAGCCGGGGATCCCCGCGGACGATGGCCTGCTCGCTGGCAAAGTTGACCGTTTGGGCTGTAACGCCCCGCACGCGACTCAGGGCCTGTTCAATGCCGGCAGCGCAGGAGGCACAGCTCATACCCTGGATGGCCAAGCGCCAAGTGCCGCCAGCAGATGAAGCGGACAGGCCGGGGGCAGCGGAATGGGAACCAGAATCAGACATGGCTGTCCTCAGAGCAAAAATTAAGAAAATTAAGGAAGAAAAAGCGACGCAAAAGCTCTCTTCCCCCCCACAAGGGGAAAACCCCACCTCTGAACTCTGTCCTGCCGACGCCGCCGGGCAGGGGAAAAATCGCTAGGCCGGCGGATAGCCCACTTGGGCAAGCACCTGCCGCCAGTCGCTGTCGGCTCGCTCAGACGTAATCCGCACCTGCTTGGTCTTGGGATCCGCTTCCACGTGGGCCTGGGGATCCCGTTGCCGCACCGCCTGCGTGATGGTATCCACACAAGCCGCGCAGGCCAGCTTCGGCACCGTCAAAACAACTTGCATCCTGGGAAGCCTCCCCAACCCAATGCCACCTGCTTGATGCTAAACCTTCCAGTGGGCTGGAAGGTCAAGAGGGTGGCTGAGGCTCCTCTATGTTCCAGCGGTAATCCACCTGATAGCCCCGCTGTCGCCACTCCTCCTCCAGTTGCAACTGTTGGGTCAG
>NZ_JANSJB010000002.1:2918-16449 GCF_047462355.1 Synechococcus sp. H55.9
TCCTCTATGTTCCAGCGGTAATCCACCTGATAGCCCCGCTGTCGCCACTCCTCCTCCAGTTGCAACTGTTGGGTCAGGGCTTTGCGCAAAGAGTTGATCAGCTCTTGCGTGCGGGCTCGATTGCCGAAATCCTGTTCCTCCACAGTCGGAAACGTTTGCCGCTCCAGAACCCGCAGCAGAAATTCGTAGTGGACGTGAGCTGGCACAGGAATACGTTTCATCGATCTAGGCCATTCTTGGGATCCATTGACAATCCTGGGTTTACTGGGGTGACAACAGGGAGCGGACGGCTTGGCCGGGATCCGGCTGCGTTACCAGCGCTTCCCCCACCAGCACGGCGCGCACCCCCCAGCTCCGCAACTGCTGCAGATCGGCAGGAGAGTGAATGCCGGATTCGCTGACCACCGGCAGATCGCCCAGGCGATCCCGGTGGGCGGCCAAGAGATCCCGCGTCGTGTTCAAGTCCACCGCAAAGGTTTTGAGATCCCGATTGTTGATGCCGATCAACACCTGACCTTTGGCCTGGTGCAGTTGCGGCAAGCCCAAAACCCGCTGTAACTCTTGGCAAGTGTGCACCTCCAACAGAGCTGCCATGCCCAATTGCTGGATCAGCTTGAGAAAATAGCCCAAATCCGCATCCGAGAGAATGGCAGCAATCAACAGCACCGCATCCGCCCCCAGAGTACGCGCCCAGAGGATTTGGTAAGGGTAGAGGATGAACTCCTTGCACAGGATGGGGATCCCGACTGCCTGGCGGATCTGGCGCAGATACTCGCCGCTGCCCTGAAAAAACCGCTCATCCGTGAGCACCGACAGGCAACTGGCTCCCGCCGCCTCGTAGCTTTGGGCAATGGCCACCGGATCAAAGGGATCGCGGAGAACCCCACGGCTGGGGGAGGCTTTTTTTACCTCGGCAATCAGAGAAACCGGATGAGGAGATTGGGTGAGGGCCGCCACAAAATCCCGCACCGGCGGCGCTTGATCCAGTTGCTGCTGCAATTGCTTCAAGGGGAGCTGCTCCCGCTGGCGCTCCACCTCCTGCTCTTTGTGCCAGATGATCTCCTCTAAAATGTGGCGCGGTTTGGCTTCCGGCGCTGTTGTCTGGTACACCTGAGAGGCGACGACGACCGGCGGGGCAGGAGAACGCCGACGAACGGCCAGCGGCTCACCTTCTAGCTCCATACCACCCCTGAACAGAACTCTACACCTCACCCTAGACTACTCTAGTGCTCTGCGGTCGGTTTGAATAGCTACCCCGAATATCCCCAAACCGCCTCTGGCAAAGGTGTTTCTTTTACCCTATGGTTGAGTGTAGAGCTGAAGCGCTGCCCAGAGCGATGTGGAATCAAAATCAACAGTAAACGTAGTCGAGAAGCTTGACGCAGCCTCTTGCGCTCTGGGGAGTTTTGCTCCGGCAGTCGTTCCGTCCCTCTTTTTTGCCGATCGTGGGCAAAGGCTCGGCTGAGCAGAGTTGGGAAGATTGCTGTCCATGCTGTTTTGAAGGAGTTCAGGCGTGCTGTACCTAGCAGAGCTATCCAAGCCGATTGGGTTTGCTAAGTCATCTCTGCAATTGCTGGCCAAGCAGCAGCAGGACAACACCTGGGTGGCCGTGAACGAAGAATCCATTACCCTGGAAGGCCGCATTGCCCAAGAGGCCGGTCGCTTCAAGGATGGGGCCTTGGTACTGGCGGAAATCTCCGGCAACCGTCAGGTTGCCCGCATCAACGAAGCCGCCCGTCAACTGGTAACCTACCTGCAAAATTTCAGCCGTTTGCAGGACAAAGCCCGCAGCCAGGAAGAGGAGATCGAAGTTTGGAAACAGTCTCTCACTTTTCAGGCGCATGAGCTGACTCGCCGCGAGATGGAATTGGCAGCCCAAGAAGAGGAGGTGCGGCGGCTGTACGAGCAGTACAAGGGCGTGGAGGAAGAGCGCAAGCTCCTGGACAGCCTCAAAGAGGAACTGGCGACCCAGCAAGCCTACCTGGCCGAACAACAGCGCCTGATCGGGGAACAGCGAGAAGCCCTGAACCGGCAGCGGCAAGAGTTGCAAGCTCAGTTGCAAGAGGCCCGCTCCAGCCGTTTGGGGGAAGCAGAAGCAGCCCAGCTCCAGGCTTTGATGCGGCAGCTTCAGGAGAGCCTGCATCCGGCCGGGGATCCCTTGGCGCTTCTGCACAGCCTAAAAAGCCAGGTTCAGCAGCAGCAGGAGCACTTGAATCAAGAGATTGTCCAATTGGAGGCAGAACGTCAGCAGGCCCAAGCCCGGCAAGAGGAGCTGGATCGGGACCACCGCGCTTGGCAAGAACGCCGCACGGCTTGGTGGGGATCCCGACAATCCCTAGAACAAGGTCAAGCGGAATGGCAAGCCCGGCAGGGATCCCTGCGAGCCTATCAAGAGCACCTGCAGAGGATCCTCCAGCAGTTGCAATCCCAAGAGAGCTTGTTCCAAAAAGCCTATCGTCTGGTTCAGGAGTACGACTTCATCGTCGATGGCAGCAGCAATGGCGGGCCAGGTGCCTCAGGGTCGGCGATCTCGGTGGAGGAGCTGGCGGCCTTGGTGAGCCAACTGCGTCGCGATTATGAGCAGCGGGCAGCCCAGGTTAGCCAGCAGCGGGCGGAGCTGGAGCAAAACCGGCAGACCCTGCGGGAGCTGCAAGAGCGGCTGGCCACCGCCTCTCCCGAGGAGCGGTTCGATATTGAAATGGATATTGACTACGCCCAGTCTGCCTGCAGCGCCCTGGAAGAGGCCCTGGCGCCCCAGGAGAAAAACCTGCAGCGGGAATACGAAGAGCTGGCCCGCCAGGAAGCCCGTCTCAGGCAGCTTCAGAATCAGGCTGCCGCCCCGGTTCAAGTGGATATCGGGCCGATCCTGGAGCAGATCGGCAGCCAGAAGCAGGATCTTCTTCAGGAAAAAAACCGTCTGCAAACCCTCGTTCACCAACTGGAATCCTCCCTGGCCTCTCAACAGGAGCAACTGGCCCGCCAAGAGCAGGAATTGCAGCAGCAGTGGCAACAACTGGAGCAGGAGGAGAGATCCCTGCGGGCGCGCACCCAGGCGATGGCCGAAACCTGGGGCCGCCTCAACCACCTGCAGGCCACCCTCTACCCCGAGCGAGATCGCTGGGCGGAGTTGGCAGGAGAGTTGGCGCAGTTGGAGGCGGAGCTGGGCCAACACCAGGCGAGAAACTCCGCGGCCCACGCCCACGTCCAACAGGTCCACTCTCTTTTGGCTGCCCTCACTCAGGCTTGAGAGGGTGGGGAGAGCCGGCTCCAACGGATCCCTTCTGTTTCGGCGCAGGATCTGCAGTCTTAACGAAGAGAACAAATCTGGTAAAATTCGGTAGCATCCTGCAGCCATTGAGGCTCCCAGCTTTTGGGCAGGGGAACTGCAGAGCTTGTTGCGCTTTGCTCCGGTTCTTGCTTGCGGTTGCCAAGGACATTCCAATGTGAGGTCGGCTCGTGCGAATTGCGGTTGATGCGATGGGGGGTGACTATGCTCCCGAGGAGATCGTCAAGGGTGCCTTGCTGGCCCATCGACAGCTTCGGGTCGGGATCGCACTGGTGGGTTGCCCGGATTCCCTGAAGCCCTTTCTGCCCCAGCCCTTGCCCGCCGGGATCACCCTTGTGCCCGCTGAGGACAAGGTGGGCATGGCAGAAGAGCCCTTGATGGTGCGCAAGAAGCCCAAAGCCTCCATCAACGTCTCGATGCAACAGGTGCGGGCCAACCAGGCGGATGCGGTGGTGGCCGCCGGCAACACCGGGGCAGCGATGGCTGCAGCTTACCTCAATTTGGGCCGACTGGGGGGAATCGACCGTCCCGCCATCGGCGCTCTTTTGCCCACTTTGAAGGGCAAGCCGGTGCTGCTTTTGGATGTGGGCGCCAACGTAGACTGCCGGCCCCGCTTTTTGGAACAGTTTGCCCGCATGGGATCCCTTTACTGCCAGTGTGTGTTGGGGATCGAGAAGCCGCGGGTGGGCCTGCTCAACATCGGCGAGGAGCCCAACAAAGGCAACGACTTGGCCCTGGCTACTCACCAGCGCTTGAGCCAGTTGCCAGGGATCCACTTTGCCGGCAATGCCGAGGGGCGGGACGTGCTGACCGGGGAGTTTGACGTGGTGGTGTGCGACGGCTTTGTCGGCAATGCCCTGCTCAAGTTTGCCGAAAGCGTCGGCCAGGTGATCACCCAGGTGCTGCGGGAGGAGCTGCCCCGCGGTTGGCGCGGCAAGCTGGGCTGCTGGCTGCTGCGGCCCAACCTTAAGCAGGTGAAGCGGCGCATGGACTATGTGGAATACGGCGGCGCTCTGCTGCTGGGAGTGAACGGCATCTGCGTCATTACCCACGGCAGCTCCAAGGCGCCGATGGTCTACCATGCCATTCGTTTGGCCAAAGAAGCGGCGGAGCAAAAAATCCTGCAGCGACTGCAAGCGGAAATGGCCGATCCTCGCGAGTCTCATCTCAGTTCCGAGCGGCGCGCCCGGCCTTTTCAGTCTGCCTCTGACTGCAGCTCAGAGGTGCTGCCTCTGCGACCTTTGGATCGGGTGGAAGGATAGCGTCCATGCCCAGCAATGGCCTCCCAACGGTGCGGCTGGTGGGGGTGGGGGCTGCCCTGCCGGAGCCTTGCCTGAGCAACGAAGACCTCAGCCAGATTGTGGAAACTTCCGATGAGTGGATCTGGCCCCGCACTGGTATCCGTCAACGCCGTATTCTCCCTCCCCACTTGAGTTTGGTGGACTTGGCGGCTCAGGCGGCAAGGGCCGCTCTGGATCAAGCCGGGATCCCGCCCCGAGAATTGGATTTGATCCTGCTGGCCACTTCCACCGCCGTCGATCGCTTCGGCTCGGCTCCACAGGTACAGGCGGCGCTGGGGGCAACGGGGGCGGTGGCTTTTGATCTGACGGCAGCCTGCACAGGGTTTGTGTTTGCCGTGGCCACAGCAGCGCAGTTTTTGCAAACCGGTCTGTACCGGCGGGCGCTGGTGGTGGCGGCGGATGTCCTCTCCCGCACGGTGGATTGGGCGGATCGCACCACCTGTGTCCTGTTTGGGGATGGGGCGGGGGCGGTGGTGCTGGAAGCGGGGGAAGCGGGAGCTGGCGGCATCCTCGGCATTGAGCTGCGCAGCGATGGCAGCGGCAGCGAGCTGCTCAGCTTGTCCATGGCCACCGAGGCCAGGCCCCTGGTGGGATCCCTGCAGGTGGGTCAATACCGCTGCTGCCCCATTGCCATGAATGGCCGCGAGGTGTACAAATTTGCCGTCCAGGTGGTGCCGGAGATTATCGAGAAAGCTCTCTTTCGGGCCGGGATCCCGGCGGAGGCGGTGCAGGGGTACTTTATCCACCAGGCCAACCAGCGCATTCTCGATGCCGTGGCCAAGCGCTTGCAGTTGGATCCACAACGGGTGGCCAGCGTCCTGGAACAGTACGGCAACACCTCCGGCGCTTCGGTGCCGATTGCCTTGGCCACCTGGATCGACCAAGGACGGTTTAGCGCTGGCGATCTGGGGGTGATGGCGGGCTTTGGCGCCGGCCTCACCTGGGGAGCGATTGTCTTTCGTTGGGGGAAATGAATTGATGACCGTTGCCTGGATCTATCCCGGCCAGGGATCCCAAGCGGTGGGGATGGGAAAAGACTTACAAGATTGGCCAGGGGCGGCCCAGAAGTTGGCTTGGGCCCGCGAGATGCTGGGATGGGATCCCTTGGCGCTGTCGGAAGCGCAGATCCATCAAACTGTCTACACGCAGCCGGCTTTGTTTACGGTGTCGGCCCTGCTGACGGACTATCTCTATGCCCAGGGGCAGGCTCCCGCCTGCACAGCCGGCCACAGCTTGGGAGAATATAGCGCCCTCTACGCCGCTGGGGTATTTGATTTTGAGACTGGCCTGCGGCTGGTGGCGCTGCGGGGCCGATTGATGGAAGCCGCAGGGGATCCGCCGGGCAGCATGGCGGCGGTGATGGGGTTTGATCGCGACAAGCTGGAGCACCTGTGCCAGATGATCCCTGATGTCACCCTGGCCAACGACAACAGCCTGGATCAGGTGGTGATCAGCGGCTCGGTCGAGGGGGTGCAGGCTGTTTGTGAGCAGTTGCAGGCCAAGCGCACCGTTCCTCTCAAAGTCAGCGGCGCCTTTCACTCGCCCTTGATGCAGGCGGCGGCGGCAACCTTTGCCCACACCTTGCGTGCGGTTGACTTTCAGGCTCCGCGAGTGCCGGTCTACAGCAACTGCACCGCCACCCCCAGCCGGGATCCCGCGGTTCTCAAGCAGGCGCTGCTGTCCCAGATGACCGCCCCTGTCCGCTGGCGAGAGACAGTGCTGCAGATGGCTGCCGACGGCATCCAAGAGGTGTGGGAAATCGGCCCCGGCAATGTCCTGACGGGCTTGGTGAAGCGAACAGTGCCCACCCTGGCGCGGCGCAACATCAGCAGCCTCGACCGCTGCTAAGGGATTCCACCGGCAAGCGACCCCGGGCCGGGATCCGCCCCAGCAACACCTGGAGCAGCGCCTGCAGCGAGACAGGGGTAGAGCCATAGCAGGCCAAATAAACCGGGATCTGGGGCAGGGCAAAGGCATCGTAGGGGGATCCCAAAGCCAACCCGATCACCTTTTCGGGAGGAAGGGATCCCAGCAACTCCCTCTGAAGTGGGTAACGAAATAGATCAAGGGAGCCCACCAGCACTTGGTCAGCTCTTGGCGCCCTTTGCAGGGTTGTTTGCCAATCCTCAGGGGTAGGCTCTGGGCTGATCTTGAGAATTTGAGCAGCAGGCCGGGCGTTTTGGAGAAGATCCCCCAGAAGAGGCACAGGAGTGATGAGCAGCGGGTCGGGGGCCAAAGGGGGCAGGGATCCCCGCAGGAGCGTGATGCTGTCTTGAGCGATTTGGCGGGCCAGCGCTTGGTGCTCTTCCAGGTCGGCAGAGGGGAAAGGGGGGCAGGGGGATCCCAGTCCGTAGCGCCGCTTCAAGTTCAAAATCCGCTCCACCGACCGATCCAATTGTTCAACTGACAAACGCCCAGCGCGAAACTGTTGCAGCAGATGGGCGTAGGCTTCTTTTTGGATGGCCGGGCTAAAGCCGGGATCAGCCCCAAATAGGAGCACATCGGCCCCTGCCCGGAAGGCCAGTTCTGCCGCTTTGGGAATGCCATAGCTGCGGGCAACGGCCCCCATGGTCAGGGAATCCGTCAGAACAAGCCCCTTGAACCCCAGCTTCTGCCGCAACCAACCCGACACCACCTCAGGATCCAGCGTCGCCGGCCGCAAAGACTGCGTCCTGCTGTCGCGTTCGCGGAAGCGTCGCGTAGCGCTAGCGGATCCCAGGGCCGGCATCACCACATGCGCCGTCATCATCGCCTCTGTGCCTGCCCGGATCAAAGCCTGGAACGGGCGCAGCTCCGTGGCCTGTAGCGCCTCCAGAGGGCGATCCACCCGCGGCAACCCCAGGTGGGAATCGAGGTCGGTGTCCCCATGGCCGGGAAAATGTTTGGGCGTGCAGAGGATCCCGGCTTGCCGGTAGCCACGCCACAGGGCCAGGCCATAGTCCGCTACCTGTTTCGGATCCGACCCAAAGGCGCGGATGCCGATAATGGGGTTGTGGGGGTTGCTGTTCACATCCACAACGGGGGCGAAGTTGAGGTTAAACCCCAAACTTTTCAGCTCCGTTCCCACCGCACGGGCCATCGCTTCCGCCTTCGCCAGGGATCCCGCCGCTGCCACCGCCATGGCGCTGGGAAACACGGTTACCCCCTCGGTGAGGCGCGCCACCGGCCCCCCTTCTTGATCAATGCCTATCCACAAGGGGATACGGGCTTGTGCTTGAGCTGCGGCAATGAGTTGGGCTACCTGGGGCAACGTTTGAATGTTTCCGGCAATCGAATAGAAGATCAGACCGCCCACGTGGCAGTTCCGGATCATCTCCTCGAGGGCAGGGGAAAACTCGGCTCCCTCAAAATAAACCAGGAACAGTTGCCCAACTTTTTCCTCAAGGCTCCAAGCCCTGGGATCCACTTCGGCGGCAGGAAAAGAGATCGGGCGTGTCAAAGCAGATATCCTTCGACGTCACTGTTAAAGGATCGGGTTTCCAGCCAGGGCTGACAACTGCACACCAGGTGGCGATCTCCGTAGGCGTTGTCGATGCGGCTGACGCTGGGCCAGAACTTACGGTCTTTGACCCACGGGAGGGGATAGGCGGCCAGGGAGCGAGGGTAGGGGCGATCCCAGTGATCGGTGACCACTACCTCGGCGGTGTGGGGGGCAAGTTTAAGGGGGTTGCGCACGGGATCCATCTCGCCCCGCTCAATGGCAGCAATCTCCTGGCGAATGGCAATCATTGCCTCGCAGAAGCGATCCAGCTCTTCTAGGGATTCGCTCTCAGTGGGTTCCACCATCATTGTCCCCGGCACCGGCCAGGAGATGGTGGGGGCGTGGAAGCCGTAGTCCATCAGCCGCTTGGCTACATCCTCGACCTCAATGCCGGCGCTTTTCTTGAGGGGGCGCAGATCCAGGATGCACTCGTGGGCCACCCATCCCCCCGGCCCTTTGTAGAGCACCGGGTAGTAGGGATCCAGCCGCCTGGCGATGTAATTGGCGTTGAGGAGGGCCACTTGGGTGGCCAGGGTGAGGCCGGCGGATCCCATGAGGCGGATGTAGGCCCAGGAGATGGGCAGGATGCTGGCGCTGCCCCAGGGGGCAGCACTGACCGGGCCGTTGCAACCAGGCAAAAACGGGTGGCCGGGCAAATGCGGCAGGAGATGACGGGCAACGGCAATGGGCCCCACCCCCGGCCCGCCCCCGCCGTGGGGGATGCAGAAGGTCTTGTGCAGGTTGAGATGGCAGACATCGGCTCCCAGCTCCGCAGGACGGCAGAGGCCCACCTGGGCGTTGAGGTTGGCCCCATCCATGTACACCTGCCCCCCGGCCTCGTGGATTATCTGGCAAATCTCGCGGATCCCTTCCTCAAACACCCCATGGGTGGAGGGGTAAGTAATCATCAGGGCGGCCAGCCGTTCCCGGTGCTGCTCCACCTTGGCCCGCAGGTCTTCGAGGTCGATGTTGCCGGCCCTGTCGCAGGCCACGCTCACCACCTGCATCCCGGCCATGACAGCGCTGGCGGGGTTGGTGCCATGGGCGGAGGTGGGGATCAGGCACACCTGGCGCTGGCTTTCCCCGCGGGCCTGGTGGTAGCGACGAATGGCCAGCAAGCCGGCATATTCCCCCTGGGATCCGGCGTTGGGCTGGAGGGAGACGCCGGCAAAGCCCGTGATCTCTGCCAGCATTCGCTCCAACTGGGCAAAGAGGGTTTGATAGCCGCGAGCTTGTTCCAGAGGCGCAAAAGGATGGAGCTGGGCAAACTCCGGCCAGGTTATGGGCAGCATCTCGGCTGTGGCGTTTAGCTTCATGGTGCAGGAGCCCAAGGGGATCATGGAGTGGACAAGGGAGAGATCCCGGCTCTGCAGGCGGTGGATATAGCGCAGCAGCTCCGTTTCCGAGTGGTAGCGGTTAAACACCGGATGGGTGAGGTAGGGGGTGGTGCGCAAGAGCTGAGGCGGCAGGCTTTGGTGGGGATCCGAACTCAGGCCTTCGGGATCCCAGGCTGGCTCCTTGGAGCCGGCGAAGATTTCCCAGAGATCGCGCAGATCTTGAGAGGTTGTGGCCTCGTCCACGCTGATCCCCAGGGTAGTCTCGTCGATCCGCCGCAGGTTGATGCGCCGCTGGGCGGCCCGCTCTTGGATCTGGCCGACCTGTTCGGGGGACTCTGCCTTCACCCAAAAGGTATCGAAGAAATACTCTGGCCCCACCCTGTAGCCCAGATCCCGGATCCCGGCGGCCAGGTGATGGGCCTGGCGATGGATGCGTTCGGCAATTTGCCGCAGGCCGCGCGGGCCGTGATAGACGGCATACATGGAGGCCACCACCGCTAAGAGCACCTGGGCGGTGCAGATGTTGCTGGTGGCCTTGTCGCGGCGGATGTGCTGCTCCCGCGTTTGTAGGGCTAGGCGCAGGGCCGGCCTGCCCTGGGCATCTTGGGAGATCCCCACCAGCCGCCCCGGCAGCAGCCGTTTGTGGGCCTCGCGGGTGGCAAAGTAGGCAGCGTGGGGGCCGCCGTAGCCCAGGGGCACCCCAAAGCGCTGGGTGGATCCCACCACAATGTCTGCCCCCCACTCCCCTGGCGGTTGCAAGAGAGTCAGGCTGAGCAAGTCAGCAGCTACGGCCACCACCATCCCTCTTTGGTGAGCCTGCTCCACCAGCTTGCGGTAATCCCGGATCTCTCCATAGGTGTTGGGATACTGCAAGAGCACGCCAAAGCCGTTCCCAAGCTCAAACTGGGAAGGATCTGCCACGCGCACCTGGATCCCCAAGGGTTCTGCCCGCGTCTGCACGACGGCAATGGTCTGGGGATGGCAGCCGCGATCCACCCAGAAGACCTGGGATCCCTTGCCTGCCAGGGCGTAGGCCAGGCTCATAGCCTCAGCGGCAGCAGTGGCTTCGTCCAGCAGGGAGGCATTGGCGATCTCCATGCCTGTTAGATCGATCACCATCGTCTGGAAATTGAGCAGGGCCTCTAGCCGCCCCTGGGCGATCTCCGCCTGGTAGGGGGTGTACTGGGTGTACCAGCCGGGGTTCTCCAGAATGTTGCGCTGGATCACCGGCGGCGTCAGGCAGTTGGAATAGCCCATGCCCAAAAAGGAGCGCCACACCTGGTTCTGGGCCGCCATTGCCCTCAGTTCTGCCAACACTTGCTGCTCACTGCTGGGGGATCCCAGGTGCAGGGGTCGGCTGCTGCGAATCGCCGCCGGCACCGCCTTATCCACTAATTCCCGTAGAGAGCTCAGCCCCAAGGCCTGCAACATCTGACGGATTTGCTGGGCGTCTGGCCCGATGTGCCGCCAGACGAAGAGTTCTCTCTGCTCTAGCAGCTCCAGCTCGGGATCGACGGTAGAGAGAGAGGGGCTGAGGGGATGGAGGATGGTGGAGTCGGACATGGGGCAAAACAAAAGCGATGAGCAGTTGGTCAGCCGCCAAAAGGCTATTCCCCGATCATAGTTGTTAAAAATTGTTTCTGACGGGATCCAAATCTGAATCTGGGTCTCGATTCGGGGTAGCGGGGATGAGACACTGAATGGTCGGAGAATGTTAGCGACCTATCCCCTGAGCGTTGTCATGACTGCTTTCAACCTTGTCTGCAAAGGTGGTGCTATGCGTCGGCTGTTGTCTGCTTTGGTGTCTATCCTGTTGATGCTCTGTCTGTGCTTGGCCCCCTTGGGGATCCCGGCCGTGGCGGCAGAGCTTCCGCCGGTGAAACATCTTGACACTCCCATCGATGTGAACAACACCATCCTGCGCAACTACCGCCAGTTGCCCGGCTTCTATCCCACCCTGGCCCGTATTCTGGTGAAAAATGCTCCCTACAACAGCCTGGAGGACATGTTGCAGATCCCAGAATTGACGGAGCAGCAGAAGGCCTTGATCAAGGCGAACGCGGAGAACTTCGTGTTTGGGGAGTACCAAGAGGGGGCCAACCAACTGGAAAACCGCATCAACCAAGGCTACTACGGCTGATCCCGGCCAGCCAAGGGATCCCATGGCCTACGACAACGTCTGCAAGTACCTGGTAGAGTGGTTTCCCGACTCCTTTGCCCGCTGGCTACTGGGATCCCCGGTTCCCTTGGCCCAAATCCAGCCAACAGAGCTCTCCAGCGAGCCCATCAGAGCCGATTCCCTCATCCTCTTGAGGGCCCAAAACTTGATCCTGCACCTCGAATTCCAGACCGATCCGGATCCCGAGATCCCCTTTCGCATGGCAGACTACTGCCTGCGCCTGTATCGCCGCTATCCTGCCCAGGAGGTGCGGCAGGTTGTCGTCTACCTGAGAAAAACCCAGTCGGAACGGGTGTACCAAACTTCTTTCCAACGGGGATCCCTATCCCATGGACACCAGAGGAAATTAGCAGGGTGCTGGGAGGTTTGTCTGTGCGGGAATCGGTGATCTACCAGATGTGGCGGGCAGAAGCCCTCCAGGAAGGGCGAGAGGAAGGCCTGAAACAAGGCCTACAACAGGGTCTACAGCAGGGTCTGCAACAGGGTCTGCAGCAGGAGGCAGCTCGGCTGACTTTAAATCAACTGCGGCGCAAACTGGGGCCCTTGCCCGAACACCTATCTGAGACCCTTTGTCACCTGCCCACTGAGCAACTGGAAGCGCTGGCGGAGGCATTGCTCGACTTTCAAACCCTGGCCGATTTAACCCAATGGCTCAGGAGAACCTTATCAAACTAGTCTTGTTAAACTTGCCATCTAGCGATCCCAGGCCAGCTTCTTTCAGCCAAGTGGGCTCGATGAAGCAGCCCCAGGTTTTGATATGTGGCTACCACGGCTACGGTAATGCCGGCGACGAGGCCCTGTTGCTGGCTCTGCTGCAGCAGCTCCGGCAGTTGCCCAACCCCGTACAGCCGGTGGTGCTTTCTCCCCGCCCTGCGGAAACGGCTGCCACCTATGGGGTGATGGCCTGCCCGCGCTTCGATGGATGGGCTTTGCGGCGCTATCTGAGGCAGTCTCAAGCTTTTATCTGGGGTGGGGGCAGCCTGCTGCAGGATCGCACCAGTTGGCGCAGCCCGCTCTACTATCTGGGGTTGATGCTCTGGGCCCAGCGGCGGGGGCTGAAAACCTTGGCTTGGGCCCAGGGGATCGGCCCCTTGCAGCGGGGCTGGATCCGCGAGCTGGCCCGCCGGTCTCTAGCAGGTTGTACGGCCATCAGTGTGCGCGACGCCGTTGCCTCCCAATGGCTGCGAGACTGGGGGATCCCCCACCAGGTGGCCCCGGATCCGGTTTGGGGCCTGCCCGCCGAAACCCTGCCGGAGTGGGAAAGATGGCCTCAGCCCCGCATTGCCGTGGTCTTGCGGCAGCATCCCCAGCTCACTCCAGCGCGACTTGAGACTTTGGCGGAAGGCTTGAGGCGCCTCCAGGTCTCGACGGGGGCCTATCTCCTTTTGCTGCCCTTCCAACTGGCTCCTCCCAGATCCCCCGACCTGGGGCCAGACTACCGCCTAGCGCAACAGCTGCAACAGCGCCTGCCCGGCCCCAGCCAGGTGTTGGAGATTCGGGATCCCCATCTTTTAAAGGGGGTCTTTCGGGGGGTGAAATTGGCAATCGTTATGCGCTACCACGGCTTGGTGATGGCGGCGGCTGAGGGTTGCGCCTGCTTTGGCCTCAGCTACGATCCCAAGGTAAAAACGCTACTCGGGGAATTGGGCATGCCCGGCTGGGATCTCGAGGCGATCCCAGAGGATCCCGAAGCTTTGCACCGGGCTTGGCTGGCCTGCTATGCCGACGGGCCGGCCCTCAGCCCTGACCAAGTGGCCGTTTGGGTGGAGCGATCGGCCCAGCACGCCCAGTTGCTGAGGCAGCACTTGCCTTAAGGGAGAGGGGGGATCCCAAGCTCCTACCCCCTTGACCGAGGCAATGGCGGCGCAAACCACGCTCTCTAGAGCTGGGGAGAGCATCAACTGAGAGTCTTCCCCGCTGCCAGTGTGGATTCGGGCAGCCGTTCTT
>NZ_JANSJB010000002.1:16549-17818 GCF_047462355.1 Synechococcus sp. H55.9
AGCGGCGGGGCTTACTGGCTTTGGCCGGCCTATCGCCGGGCGGCTTCCGCCTACTTGCACCTGGTGGCGGATCCCTTGCAATGGCGGGATATCTTCTGGGTGGGGGTGCTGCCGGGCTGGAGCGAGGAATGGCTGTTTCGCGGCGTGCTGATGGGATCCCTAGTGGCCAGCCCCTTGGGGTGGACAGGCGGGATCCTCCTGAGCGGCCTCTTGTTTGGGGTTTTGCACTGGCTAGAGTGGCAGGGTTGGCCCTATGCCGTCTGGGCCAGCGCCGTGGGCATCCTCCTGGGGCTGGGCGTGTGGCTATCGGGAAACCTGTTGGTAACCATCGTCGCCCATACTTTGGTTAACTGGATTGGGGTTTGCCTCTGGAAATGTTCTGCCCTGCCAGCCGAATCCTGAAGTGCTCGACGTCGCCGCCCCCCTCTCCCTCTGGGAGAGGGGTTGGGGGTGAGGGGAAGGAGCAATGGGCAAGCCTTTGATTTTTGCATCCTTTCTGGGACTGCGGCTGGGGCCATCCTTGCTGCTCATCGGCCTAGGGGTATACGGCTACCTGCTCTGGCTGGGCCGATTTCAATCAGAGCGGCTGATCTTTTTGCCCCGCCCCGCCAGCTACCAGGATGGGGACGCCATTCTCAAGCTCACCACCGCCGATGGCCTGCAGATTTCGGCAGTCTACCTGCCCAATCCCGCAGCCACCTATGCTCTCCTCTACAGCCACGGCAACGCCGAGGACTTGGGGGATATCCTGCCGCGCCTGAGGAAGCTGCAGCAGGGGGGGTTTAGCGTCTTGGCCTACGACTACCGCGGCTACGGCACCAGCGAAGGGATCCCTTCCGAGGCCGGCGCCTACAAAGACATTGAAGCGGCCTACGCTTACCTACTAGCTCAGGGGATCCCGCCGGGGCGGATTTTGCTTTACGGACGCTCGGTGGGAGGTGGGCCCTCAGTTTACTTGGCAGCCCAAAAGCCGGTGGGTGGCTTGATCCTGGAATCCACCTTTGTAACCGCTTTTCGCGTCTTGACCCGCATCCCCCTGCTGCCTTTTGATCGCTTCGACAACCTCAGCCGCATTGCCCAGATCAATTGTCCGCTGCTAATTTTGCACGGCACTCAGGATCGCTTGATCCCCTTCTGGCATGCCGAAGCCCTTTACCAAGCAGCACGGGATCCCAAGCGTTTGGTGCCCATCGAGGGAGCCGATCACAACAACTTGCTCCAGGTGGTCGGGGAGCGCTACCTGCCCATCCTGCACCAATTTGTGGCCGA
>NZ_JANSJB010000002.1:17918-21842 GCF_047462355.1 Synechococcus sp. H55.9
ATCCGCACTTCCAGATCCGCCAAGAGGCCGCTTTCACAGTGATAGTTCGGAAAACGCTGCGCCACCTCAGCACAGATAGACTCTGCCACACCGGTAATCAGGGGCAAGAGCTCTTGCACGGCAGCCAGGGGGGCGGAAAAGGTATCGCCTGCATGGGCGGCGGCATTCTCATACATTCTTTGTAGGGGCATGTACAGGTGGTCGTCCATGACCTTCAAGTAAGGTTGGAAGAGGCCGCGCTCCTGAGGTGACAAGGCTTGCGAGACCATTTGCCCCGTGTAGTGGAATTGCATACTTAAAAAGCCCAGCACCCGCGGATCCCGTTCACTGTAGCGGGCCCGCAGCCGTCCACAGAACGGCGCGATCTTTACCGAAAAGCGGGCCGGGGAGAGGCCCTCCCCCCAACTTTCCGCTGCCTTTTCAAATAACTCGCGGGAATCCTCGGCAATTTGCCAGGGATCGATCAAGTCCGGATCCAGCCGCTGCCTCGGGATTTCAGCAGCCAAGAGCCGCTCCGTCTTGGCCCAGGCCTGGGAGCTGGCAAAGCGCAGGGATCCCTTCACTTTGTCGGCTAATTGGGTACCTGGCAGCTCGCCCAAGGCCGCCTGTGCCCGCAACTTGTCTACATATTTTTGGGCCCACAGGGTGGCCAGGCTGTAAGGTGTAGCTGCTTCTGGGCTTTCCATCGATCCCATGACCTCAGCAGAGAAGCTAGATTCTGTTGTCTACAATACCCCTAGCACGCCGCCGTTGCAGCCTGTAAGGAAACTACAGAATGTTAAGACTGCCCACAACAATTGTTCACATTAGGAAAGGGCTTCTCACCTTGCGGACAAGTTGGCGATGTTCTTAAAATCACCTAAAATCCGCTCGGAAAAGTGGAGTTTTTGTGGCAAAATAGACAGCAGACGGATCGATGCAAGGATCCGGATCCTGACCTCACCGGACTGAACCCTTTACTGAGGAGAAAGAGCGTATGTCTCTCCGACTTGGCGATACGGCTCCCAATTTTACGCAAAAGTCCACCCACGGCGAAATCGACTTCTATTCCTGGGCCGGGGATAGCTGGGTAGTGTTGTTCTCCCACCCTGCCGACTACACGCCGGTCTGCACCACCGAGCTGGGTACTGTTGCCAAGCTGATGCCCGAATTTGAAAAGCGAGGGGTGAAGGTGCTGGCCCTCAGTGTGGACGATGTGGACTCCCACGTTGGCTGGGTGAAAGACATTGAGGAAACCCAGAACGCTACCTTGACCTACCCAATTTTGGCGGACGTTGACCGCAAGGTCTCGCAGCTCTACGGCATGTTGGATCAAACCAACCTCAACCAAGAAGGGCTGCCCTTGACGGTGCGCTCGGTGTTCGTTATCGATCCCAACAAGAAGATACGCCTCATCCTCACCTATCCGGCCAGCACGGGCCGCAACTTCGACGAGCTTTTGCGGGCCATCGATGCTCTACAGTTGACGGATAAGTACAGCGTCGTCACCCCTGCCGACTGGAAAGACGGCGACGATGTCATTATCCCGCCTTCGCTGAAAGATCCGGAAGTGCTCAAAGAAAAGTTCCCGAAAGGCTACAAGGAAATTAAGCCCTACCTGCGGGTCACCCCTCAGCCCAACAAGTAAAAGTCTCGGCAATCCAACCGATTGGTGATCGGCTCGATTGGGATCCCCTCTTGGGGATCTTTTTTTGGCGGGAAACCCCGCACCCTATCCTCAGGATGGCTGTCGGGATCAGAGCCAGGGCGCTGGGGGAATGCCCTATGGGAAGATACGATAAGGGTGACAGTTCCGGCAAGCCCCGCTTCAAGGTACCAAATCACTAGGCGTGAGTCGGGAGTATGTCACATCCGACCAATCTGGATCAGATGACAGCAAGCCGAGGCTGGGCTCGCTTGGGGATCGATGTGGGCGGCACCTTTACCGATCTGGTGCTCTTGCAGGATGGCCAGATTCAGACGGCGAAGGTGCTCTCTACACCTAGCCCTGAGGAGGGGGTCTTGGCAGCGCTGGACAAGCTGGGTGCGCTCAAAGGGGGGCTCTGGGTTGACTTGTTCTGCCATGGCATGACGGTGGCCACCAACGCGCTGCTGGAGCGCAAGGGATCCCCCACCCTGTTTCTGACCACGGCGGGTTTTCGCGATGTGCTGGCCATTGGCCGTCAAAACCGCCCCTCTCTGTATGACTTGACGCAGCCCAAGCCGGAGCCGGTGGTACCCCGCCACTGTTGCCTGGAGGTGAAGGAGCGTTGCAGCGTGGACGGGGTGTTGGAGCCGCTGACCGAGGAGGAGATCCGCCGCGTGATCCAGGCGGTGGGCGAGCGGGTGCGGCAGGACGGGATCCGCGCCGTGGGGGTGGGGTTTTTGTTTTCCTTTCTCTACCCAGAGCATGAGCAGCGGCTGGGAGCCGCTTTGAAAGAGGCTTTCCCTGACTTGCACGTTTCCTTGTCTTGCGAGGTAGCGCCGGAGTTTCGGGAATACGAGCGCTTCAGCACCACCGCCCTCGATGCCTACCTCAGCCCGGCGCTGGCGGGCTACCTGCACCGCTTGGATTCAGGATGTCGAGAGAGAGGGATCCCCCAACCCTTGATCATGCAGTCTTCCGGCGGGGTGACCTCGATTGCCCAGGCGGCGGCCCACGCTTCGGTGGCTTTGCTCTCGGGGCCGGCAGGTGGGGTTTACGGGGCGGCCTATCTGGGTCGCCTGAGCGGCTACCTCCACTTGCTCAGCTTCGATATGGGGGGAACCAGCACCGATGTAGCCCTCATCCAAGATGGGATCCCTCAGGTCAGCCCGTCAGCGGTGGTGTGCGGCCTGCCGGTGCAGCAGCCCCAAATCGATATCCACACCGTCAGCGCCGGCGGCGGATCCCTGGCCTCTTTGTTGCCGGGCGGTGGGCTGCAGGTGGGGCCGGAGAGTGCCGGCTCCAACCCCGGGCCGGCCGGCTACGGCCGAGGGGGAACGGCTCCCACGGTGACCGATGCCAACCTCTGGCTGGGGTACTTGCCGGATGGCGGTCGGTTGGGCGACTCCGTCCAGTTGCGGCGGGAGCTGGCGGAACAAGCCATAGCCACGCTGGCGGATCCCTTGGGCTTGAGCTTGCAGGAAACTGCCGTTGGCATTCGCACCCTGGCCAACGCTGCCATGTCACGGGCCTTGCGGGTGATCAGCGTGGAGCGGGGCTGGGATCCTGCCGATTTTGCCCTGCTGGCCTTTGGTGGAGCTGGGCCCATGCATGCCTGTGCTCTGGCGGAAGAGCTGGGCATCCGCAAGATCTTGATCCCGGCTGCCTGTGGCGTGCTCTCGGCACTGGGCATGGCTTTGGCCGATCTGCGGCGGGACTACCGGCGGGCCATCCTACAACCCTTGCAGCGGCTGGCGTCGGATTCAGGGGGATCCCTGCTAGCCCAGTGGGCAGAACCCCTGATCCGCCAGGCCCAAGCCGACTTACAAGAGCCGGCGCTGCACTTTAGCTTGGACTTGCGCTATCGCGGCCAGTCTTTCGAGCTGGAGATCCCGGTGCACCTGTCAGAGCCGATTGCTCGCCTGGAACAACAGTTTCACCAGGCCCACCGGCAGCGCTATGGCTGGCAGGATTCGGCCCAGCCGGTGGAGGCGATCCAGTTGCGTCTGCGGGCGGTGCAGGCTCTGCCCACCGTGCCTCTGACTGCACCTTGCCCTTTGCCAGGGGATCCCCTCAAGGGGCGGCGAGAGGCCTGGATGGGCGGCCAGATGCGGTCAGTGCCGGTCTACGATCGGCAGCGCATGGGTGTGGGGTTTCAACTGCGCGGGCCGGCGATCGTCGAGATGCCGGAGGCAACTGCGGTAATCGACGCCGGTTGGACGGCTGCCATTGACGCCGTGGGAACCTTGGTCTTGAGCTGCGGATGAACTCATCTCTCACGTTGGGAGAGAGGTGAGGGC
>NZ_JANSJB010000002.1:21942-37034 GCF_047462355.1 Synechococcus sp. H55.9
AGGGCGGACGATGGGACTCGAACCCACGAATGGAGGATCCACAATCCTCTGCCTTAACCGCTTGGCTACGCCCGCCAGGATTTCGGGTATCTAGCTTAGCATGGGAAAAACGGGACTGAGCTACAAAGTCGAAGCACCCCAAAATGCTACCCAAAGCCGATTTACTGCAAGGGGCAGAGTATCGAGAAACCCTGGCACGGGTCTTGGATTGGGGAGACCAAGCCCTCAAAACCTGGCAAGTGGTCTGGAGCGACTTCCTTTCCCCACCCGAACTAGCCGAGGTGCAAGCTCGGCTGCGCAACTTGACCGAACTCCAAGTGTGGGCTTGGGGAGGGTACCCCCAGGCAGAGCGCCAACGCTTGGCCCTGGCTCGCTCTGAAGTGAGTCTGGAGGTCGGGGATCCAAAGCCCGATCAAGAAGGGATCCCCTTGGCCGCCCTGCAGATTCAAGGCAACTTCCTGTTCGACCCGGCCACCCACCGGGATTTTCTGGGAGCCTTGTTGGCAGCCGGCATCGCCCGCGAGAAGGTGGGAGACATCCTCGTGTTGGGAGACTCAGGTGCCCAGGCCATTGTGGTGCCCGAACTGGTGGACTATCTCAGCCTCAACCTGACTCAGGTGCGCACGGTGCCTGTCAAAGTGAGCCGGATCCCTCTGAGCCAGTTGAAAGTTCAACCCCCCCGCGTCAAATCCATCACCAGCGTGGAAGCCTCTTTGCGCTTGGATGCAGTGGCCTCAGCCGGGTTCGGCATCTCCCGCAGCAAGATGGTGGAAGAAATCCAACGGGGGGAAGTGCGGGTCAATTGGAAGCCCATTACCCAAGCCAGCTACACCGTTGGCCCTCAGGATTGGATCGCCATTCGTGGCCGCGGCCGGCTGCAAATTGAAGAGGTAGCCGAAACAAAGAAAGGCCGCTTTCGAGTCCAAATGAAGCGGTATCTCTAGGTTTTTTCTGGCCTGAGCTTGGGCAGATCCTTAGCTACAGGAAAATGCTCTAGAAAAAAGAGAAAAAAGCCCAAGGATAAAGCAAATACTCTAAGTAAAACAACTTCCAGATCAGTTGATAATAACCAACGATCGCATCTCGGCGACTGAGATCGAGGTGGACACCATAGCCTAAGAGGATCCCCAGCCCTAACAAATGACCCATCAACAGCCAGAGGCCGTTGCCCGCGAGGGGCAAGGAGATCCCCACCCCGATAAACCCCAGATAGCAAAAGGCCAAAATGGTGATACAAAACCTTGAAATCCGCTCTGGCCCAAAGCGCAATGAGAAGGTGGCAATGGCAAACTGGCGATCCCCCTCCATGTCGGGAATATCTTTAAAAAGGGCGATCACCAAGCCGAAAATCGACATAAATCCCGTTAGCCAAACAATCGGAGCAGAAAGCTCGACCCTTCCTTGCATCACCTGCTGAAAATGGCTGTAAAGGCCCAAATTGACGATCAAACCGCGCACGCTGTAAATGCAAGCCGAGGCCGCCAGCGGAAACCGCTTCAAACGCAAGGGGGGCAACGAATAGGCCGTGCCGATCCCATTGCTCAACAGCACCGTCAGCAACAGGTAAGGGATCCCAGCCGCGGCCAGCAGGAGGGACGCCGCCCCACAAGCCACGACGATCCCCAGCCCCTGTCGCCAACTCAGGCATCCGGCAGCCAAGGGCAAATGGGGTTTGTTGACGCGATCGATTTCCACATCCGTCAGTTGATTCAAGCCGACGATGTAGACGTTGGCCGCCAAACAGGCCGCCCAAGCCAAGCCCAATTGGGGCAGCGCCGAGAGAACCGGTTGCAGGGATCCGGCAGCCACGAACCCCGCCAACAGGTAGAGGCCCAGCACGCTGGCGCTGGTGCCATAGACGGTGTGAGGCCGAGCAAAACGCCAGAGAACTTGTGGACGCAACATTCAAAAAAGCTAGGGAGAATCTTTCAAGAAAGAGGCCAAAGCTGCCCAGCGGGGATCCACCGCCGGCGCGGGAGATTCCACCCCAATGCCCGGACAATCGGGACGGCAGGGCAACTGGCGGGGCATCTGCAGATGTAGGTGCTGGTACATCCAGTCTTCGACATCCAGCTCACCATTGCAGGGCAGGCTCTCCAGCAGATCTGCTTCGTCTTGCAATTCCAGCTCCAAGGGCAGAGGCTCGGAACTGGGCTCCCGGATCAGGATGATCTCCTCAACTGCCAGATGCAGCCGGTGGTTAAACTGCTGTAGGCAACGGTGACAGGTGAGAGTCACAATGGTGTGGGCTTCGGCACTGACCTCGAGAAAGTGGCCCCGATGGCTGACTTCTAGGGATCCCTCGACAGGGGTCAAGCTCTCAAAGCCCGCAAAAAATTGCTTGAACTGCAACGCCTGGGTCTGACCTGGCATCTGCCGCAGATCGGATAGACGAATGGGCCTTAACATCGCACCCCCTCCTTCGCACGTTTTGGGTAGCAGGGATCCCTGTTGTCAGGGTAGCAAGAGAGCGCAACGGGTCGCGGCCCAAATTTTCAGGACGAGGAAGCCAGTCGGATCACCAGACGACGGTCGGGCTCTTTACCACGGCTGAAGGTTTCCAAATCGGCGTAGGCAGGGTCTTTCAGCAGCGTGTGGATCTGCCGCCGCTCAGCAGCCGAGAGATCTGGAAACTCGTATTCGCGGCCACCGGCTCTCACCTTTTCCACAGCAGCAGCCACCAAAGCCTTCAGCTCCTGCAAACGCCGCTGACGATAGCCGTCCAGATCCAAAATATAGGGCTGCTGCTGGTCTTCCGGCAGGTTGAGGTTGAGAAGGGTGTTGGCCAGGTATTGCAACGCATCCAGCACCACAGGAGAGCGCTCTTCCTCCAGACCGGCCTCTTTGGAAGACGGCAAGGGCGATGCAGACACCTTGGAGAGCAGGAGTTGCTTCTGATCCGAAGTCAAAGAAGCCGCCTCGATTTCCAACACCTCACCCACCACCCGCACCTCCGCCGCGATCCCCATGGCCATCAGCACCTGCTGCAACCACTGCTTGGCTCGCTCTTGGTTGGCCACAAAGGTGGACTTGCTGGGGGAGTCAGATTTCTTAGCGGCAGATCCCGTAGAAGACTTAGGGCGGCTCATCTTGGGCAGCTTCCAACGTTGAAAGTGAGCTATCAACACTCAACAAGTCCACCCCAGCAGCTAGGCTTCCCTAGGGCTCAAAGGGCAGGGATTCACGGCCTTCCTTGGCTGCCCTGGGCTTGCTCGATTTCTCCACTTCCTTGGCCTCCACCGCTATTGTCTGGGCAGCCCGACGGCGCTCCTCTTCCACCAACTGCTGCAAGTTCTCCGGCAATGGCTCCCGCGAGAGCAAGAAAGTCTGCACCGTTTGGAAGATGTTGGAGACGAGGATGTAGAGCAAGACCCCCGCCGGCAACGGGAAAAACAGGAACATCGCCGAGAACAGCACCGGGGTAACACGAGCCATGGAACTCTGGCTGGGATCCTCTTTGCCCATATCCTGTCCGGCGTTCGTCAGGTACTGGTTCAGGTAAATGGACACCCCAAAGATGACGATCATGGCAATGATGTCCCAGTGGATGGTGCCATCCGGGTCAAAGGCTCCCACACGGCCCAACTTGTCGATGAACAGGAAACCGGTATCCGAGGCCAAACCGGGAATCGACACTTGCACAGTCACGTCCCCCGGCTGCAGGGCCAGCAAGGTGCCGTCTGGCTGGATCTGGGCGCGATCTTCCCCTTTGGTGATCTTCCAGGTGGGCTGCAACAGGTTGGGATCCCCACCTGCTTCTGTCACCAACTGCTCAAAGGGCTTGCCCCCCGGCCCCTGCAGCAAAAATTGCACCTCTTCCCCGACGGCGATCTTGGTACCCTTAGGCACCACCAGCACCACCGGCTTATGGAGAGAATCGGTCACAAAAATGTTCTTGCTGGGGCTAACGTAGGGAGCGGGCACCACCTCAGCCGCCACCTCCGCCGGCAGGATCTGCAAGTTGACGTCGTAGGTCACCGCCGCAAAGGGGGATCCCCGCAGGGTGGCAAACAGGGCAAACAGCACCGGCATTTGAATGAGCAGCGGCAGGCAGCCCCCCAAGGGATTGGCCCCCAGCTCGCTGTACAGCTTGGCCTGGGCTTCGCGCAGCTTTTGCGGATCGTCCCGATACTGCTCCTGGATTTCTCGCATCCGCCGCTGCATGACAGGGTTGATCACCTTCATGCGTCGCATGTTGCGGATGGATCCGACATTGAGCGGGTAGAGAGCAAAGCGGATCACCAACGTCAGGAAGATAATGGCCAGTCCATAGCTGGGCACGATCCCATAGAAAAAGTCCAGGATCGGCAGCATGACGTTGTTGGAGAGGAATCCGACTCCGAAGTCCATGAGGGGGTGCTGGCGAATGTCCGTAACCTATTGTAATGGCTTCCGTCCGGTTGACGAGGACGTTTTCCCGGACTTTCCGCTAGAGCAGGGTTGACAAACCCACGCACAATCTGAACTGGGGATCCCAAGGCCACCCAAGAGCTCCTCATCGGCAGTTGCCTAGCGGTGCTTTTTTCTCCTATGATGGAAAACGCTTAATCCTCGGTAGCTCAGCGGTAGAGCGGTCGGCTGTTAACCGATTGGTCGCAAGTTCGAATCTTGCCCGGGGAGTGTGTCCGCAATTGATCGAAAAGCTGGATCGGGATCCCGCATGCTTGGGGGCGAAGGCCAAGTCTTCGGTCTTATCGAGGATGGGGCACCTCCCGATGGGGGGAGAAGGGATGTGAAGGCCGGCTGAGGAGCCTGCCTCGCCGGTTGGCTGCTCCCGGCAAAGCGTCCCTCTATCTTTTGCGGCAGGGAGTATGTCAAAATACCCTCTGGCTGTCTATTCCCACTTTGAGGGTGCCTGCTGTGATCGACCTGTCGCGGATCCCTGCCCAACCGAAGCCCGGCCTGCTCAACATTTTGATTGAGATCCCCGGCGGCAGCAAAAACAAGTATGAGTTCGACAAGGACATGGGGGCGATGGCGCTGGATCGGGTGCTCTACTCCTCGGTGCAGTATCCTTACGATTACGGCTTTGTGCCCAACACGCTGGCCGGAGATGGGGATCCCTTGGATGGCTTGGTGATTATGGATCAGCCCACCTTCCCCGGCTGTGTGGTCACGGTGCGCCCGTTGGGCATGCTGCAGATGATCGACGGCGGGGATCCGGATGAGAAGTTGCTGTGTGTGCCCGCTAAGGATCCCCGCTACGCTTCGGTAACCAAGCTGGAGGACATTGCCCAGCACCGCCTGGATGAGATTGCGGAGTTTTTTGCCACCTACAAGCGCCTGGAAAAGAAGGAAACCCAAATCTTGGGCTGGAAAGGCTTGGCCGAAGCCGAGGCGATCATTGCCAGTAGCATTGCCGCCTACAAACAGCCCAAGTAGGCACCTTCAAGAGCTGCCAACCGAAAAAGCTTCCTGGCGATGTTGTAACAGTCGCTCTGGGGTGAGAGGGCCTTCGATGTGCTGCCAAGGCAGAGGATCCACTGGATCCCAGTCGCTGTGCACGTAGTAGTCCAAGGGCGGCAGTTGTCCCTTGAGCTCTTTGAAGGCGCGGCGGAAGCTGCCCAGAGACTCGCCCCACTGCCGCGCCAACTGCAAGACTCGGGCCACCCGCCGATCCCCCCGCGAGATGAGGGCTTGGATCACCGACCAACTGTAGCTTTCGGGACGGAACTCCACGCCCAGGGGACGCAGATGTTTTTGATACCACTGCAGCTTTTTCTCGGCCTGGGGATCCACCCCCTGCCACTGGAAGGGGGTGTGGGCCTTGGGCACAAAGGTGCTACAGCCCAAAGTCAAGCGCAGGCGGGGAGCCGCCTTCTTGAGCTCCTTGAAAAGAGCAACCGTCGCTTCCAGGTCGGCCTGGGTTTCCGCCGGGATCCCCACCATGCCGTAGAACTTGATCCCCTTCAGTCCGCCGGCCTGGGCGTGGGCGGCCGCCGCCAAGATCTCTTCATTGGTCAGCTTCTTGTTGACGATCCGGCGCAGCCGTTCTGAGCCGCTTTCAATGGCCACGGTAATGGACTGGCTGCCGCGGCGGGAAAGCACTTGCGCCAAGCGAGGCGTGACCGTGCCCGTGCGCACCGAGGCCAGGCTAAGGCGCACCTGCTCAAAGCGATCCTGCGCCAGGTACTCCAGCAACGGCTCAAACTGGGGGTGCTGGGTTACCGAAGCCCCCAAAAGGCCAATCCGCTGGGTAACCTGCAGCCCCCGCTCCACCGCCGGGATCAGATGCCCTTCTACGTCGGCAGCGCGAAAGGGCAAAGTTAGGTAGCTGGCCAGGCAAAAGCGGCACATCTCGGGGCAACTGCGCACCACCTCCACCATGTAGATGCTCTCCCAGGCCGCTTTGGGGGTAACCACGGTGGACACCGAGAGGGTGTTGCCGCGGAAGGTGTGCTTGCGGATGGAGCTGGGGATCCCGTCCCGCTTGGGAATGACCTTTTCCACCGGGCCGTCGGGGCCGCGGTAGTGCACTTCGTAGAGGCTGGGCACGTAGATCCCCGGCACCTGAGCCAGCGCCTGCAGCTTTTCGGCCCGGGATCCCTGCCGCACCTGCTGATAGGTCTGGATCATCTGCTCCACCAGGCCTTCCCCGTCTCCCAGCAGGATCAAGTCAAAGAACGCAGCAAAGGGCTCAGGGTTGGCCGTCAACACCGGGCCGCCGCCAAAAACCAAGGGATGCGCTTCTTCCCGCGCCTCGGCCTGGAGGGGGATCCCCTGTCGTTCCAACAGATCCAGGATATGGACGTAGTCCAGCTCCCAAGACAGGGAAAAGCCCACCAGCTCCGGATCCCGCGGCAGCGGCTCGGCCAGGTCGGTAAACAGGCGGGCGACCGCCACCTCGCGGCGGCTGGCCAGCAGGCTCCAGATGACCTGGTAGCCGAGGCTGGTGATCCCTACCGAGTAGGTGTTGGGAAAGGCGTAGATGACCCGCACCGCGTCAGGCGCAGGTGTGGCCGGGGTGAAGAGAAGCTGTTCCAGAGCCAATTCCGAGGTGGCCAAGGCAGTCTAAGAAAGGGGGATGGGCGGCAAGGGCCTACTTTCCCAGCTTAATCGGGGTTTTGTCAGGCTGCGTCCAGGGCCAGCAGGGACGGCCAGATCGTCCAGAATGGAAGGGATCCCGACCCGCTCCTACCTGGATGGCTTCCCCCCTCAACCAACGCATCCGCCGCTTCTACGATGCTTCCTCCGGCCTGTGGGAGCAGGTGTGGGGGGAGCACATGCACCACGGCTACTATGAGCCGGGCCAGACCGGCAAGGATCGCCGCCAAGCCCAGATCGATCTCATGGAGCGAGTGATTCAATGGGGCCAGATCGGGGATCCTAAACCCCCTCAGCACATCCTCGATCTCGGCTGTGGCATTGGAGGGAGCAGCCTGGAGCTGGCGCGGCGCTTTGGCGCCGAGGTAACAGGCATTACCCTCAGCCCTGTCCAGGCCCGACGGGCCACGCAGCGGGCCCAGGAGGCCAGTCTGAGCCACAGGGTGCGCTTTTGGGTGGCCGATGCCCTGGAAATGCCCTTTGCCGACCACACCTTCGATCTGGTCTGGGCTCTGGAAAGCGGCGAGCACATGCCAGATAAGCGGCGGTTTCTGGCCGAGGGCTGGCGGGTCTTGCAGCCGGGCGGGCAGATGATGGTGGTGACCTGGTGCCACCGCGAGGGATCCCTGAGCCGCCAGGATCAGCGGCTTTTGCAGCAGATCTACGACGTGTACTGCCTGCCCTATGTCATCAGCTTGTCGGAGTATGAAGCACTGGCCCAAGAGGTGGGGTTCGAGCAGTTGCGCACCGCCGACTGGTCGGAGCGGGTGGCCCCCTTTTGGGATGAGGTAATTGCCTCGGCTCGCGATTGGCGGTGGATCCCGGCTTTGGTGCGCAGCGGCTGGGTCACCGTTCGTGGGGCGCTGGGGCTGGGCCTGATGCGGCGGGCCTATGCCACCGGCTTGCTGCGCTTTGGCTTGCTGAGCGGCTTCAAGCCTGCAAGTTAGGGATCCCATACCCCCCTCTCCCAAGGGAGAGGGGCTGGGGGTGAGGGCAGCAGCGCTGGCCACGTAAGCGACAGGGAAAGTGGGCTCAAAAGTCCTGCTGGGGTGGCGTTGCGCCAGCAAGTTCTAGGTACTTCTGCTTCACCGCCTGAATATCCTGCCACATCAACCACTTGGGGCTGCCGGGGGTGCGGTCAGGGTTGCGCAGCAAGTAGGCGGGGTGGAAGATGGGCATGCACCAGCGCCCCTGCCACTGGATCCACTCGCCGCGGATCTTGGTAATGCCCCGCTTATCCCCCAAAAGGGAGCGCACCGAAGTGGCCCCCGTCAACAAAATGATCCAGGGATCCACCAGGCGAATCTGCTCCAAGAGATAGGGTCGGCAGGCGTCCATCTCCGCCTGGGTGGGTACGCGGTTGTTGGGGGGGCGGCATTTGACCACATTGCAGATGTAAGTATCCCGCTCGGGATCGAGCCCCACCGAGGCCAGGATCTTGTCCAGCAACTGGCCGGACTTACCTACAAAGGGCAGGCCTTGCAGATCTTCGTTTTCCCCCGGCCCCTCGCCAACAATCACGATCTTGGCTTTAGGGTTACCTCGGTGCACCACCACATGGGTACGGTTGGCCGCCAACTCACAGCGCTGGCAGACTCGGCAGTGCTGCTCCAGTTGTTCTAGATCCCGATAGGTGCCAGGGGGAATGGGCACCTGAGCCGAGAGCGGGATCTGATCCCATTGGGGAAGCGTCTCCGTTGCAGAGGCAGGTGGCTCTGGGGGATCGTCAAATAGGCTGGGCTGAAGCTCCGAGGGTCTTTTCTTGGCAGCCATTGCAAGGTGAGGGATCCTTGTGCAGCGATCTTCGGCCGCTCCTCTGCCCTTGTCAAGCTTGGAGTCTCTTTCCCCAAAAGGGCAGCCTTTACGTCTTGTTAAACTGAGGGAGCAAAAGATGGCGGCATCTAGCCTGCCCTTTCCCTCTTTTGAGTGCTCTCGGCCTACTATGCTGCTTTTATCCAAAGAACTGCCCAACCTCGACTACCGCCCCACCCTGCAGCGCTTCGGCGAGGATTGGCGGGATCCCCTTGCAACTCTCTTGGGCTGGGGGCGGGCTGCCGGCGCCGATCTGGTGGAGATCTTCCTGGAGCGGGCTAACTCCATCAGTTGCCTGGCGGAAGACGACACCCTCACCAGCATCACCCCTCGACTTTCCACCGGCGCGGGGGTGCGGGTGTTTCGCGGCCTGGCCGACTGCTACGTCAGCACCAACGATCTCTCCTTTGCCGGCCTCAAAGCTGCCCTAGAAAAAGGCCTGCTCTTGATGGGCCTCACCCCCCCTGGCCCTGCTGCTTTGGTCTCCACCGTCAACCTAGGGCTGCTCCAGGACTACGCCGAGCGCCGCGGTAAAGACGGCTGGCTCAAGGAATGCAGCTCCCTTGCCGAGATGGGGGAGATCCTGCTGCGGGCCAACGCAGAGCTGAAGCGGCAAGCTCACCATGTTCAGTCCCGCCGCACCAACTACTTCCGTGACTGGCAGGAGATCCTGGTGGCCTGCAGCGACGGCACCTTTGTGCGCGACATCCGCCTTACCCAGTCGGTTAGTTCTACCCTGCTCTGTGCCGATGGGGATCATCGCGCTTCCGTTAGCCAGCGCGCAGGGGGCACCAGGGATCCCGACTTTTTGCGCCGCTGGGATCTCGTAGCCCACAGCCAGGAGCTGGCAGAAGCCGCCGGCCAGATGCTCTATGCCGACTATGTGGAATCGGGCACCTACCCGATTGTAATGTCCAACGCCTTTGGCGGCGTCATCTTCCACGAGGCCTGTGGGCATCTCTTGGAAACGACCCAGATCGAGCGCAAAACCACTCCCTTTGCCGACAAAAAAGGCCAGAAAATTGCCCACAAAAACCTCACCGCCTGGGACGAGGGGCTTTCCGAGGGGGCCTTTGGCAGCCTGGACGTGGACGACGAGGGCATGCCCGTCCAGCGCACCCTGCTCATTGAAAAGGGCATTTTGAAGAACTTCCTGGCCGACCGGGCCGGCTCCATGCGCACCGGCCATCCCCGCACCGGCAGTGGTCGCCGGCAAAACTACACCTTTGCCCCTGCCAGCCGCATGCGCAACACCTACATCGCCCCCGGCGACGCCGAACTGGACGACCTGTTTGCCTCTATTGACAAAGGCATCTACTGCAAGCGCATGGGGGGCGGCAGTGTCGGCCCCACCGGCCAATTTAACTTTGCCGTGGAAGAAGCCTATCTCATCCAAAATGGCAAAATCACCAAGCCTCTCAAGGGAGCCACGCTGATTGGAGAAGCCAAGGATATCTTGACCAAGATCTCCATGTGCTCCAAGGATCTCCGCCTGGCGCCTGGCTTCTGCGGTTCTGTCAGCGGCAGCATCTACGTTACTGTGGGTCAGCCCCACATCAAGGTGGACTCTATCACCGTGGGCGGGCGCTAGTTTCAGGGATCCCCCATGGCCTACGACAACATCTGCAAGTACCTGGCGGAGCGCTTTCCGGAGCAGTTTGCCCGTTGGCTGATGGGAGAGGTAGCTCTGCCGGTACAGCTTCTGCCCACAGAACTGTCGGAGGAGCCCATGCGAGCCGATTCGGTCATTCTGCTAGGGCTACAGCAGGGCATTTTGCATCTGGAATTTCAAACAGATCCGGATCCTGAAATCCCCTTTCGCATGGCCGACTATCGGCTCCGCCTCTATCGGAAATATCCCCAGCTATCGGTGCGGCAGGTGGTCATTTATCTTCGCAAAACGCGCTCGCAGCGGGTCTTCCAAACCTCTTTTCGCCTAGAAAGGCTGAGCCATGAGTTTGAGGTCGTTCGCCTGTGGGAGTGTAACTTGCCGGCCAGGGTCGATTGGCCAGCGCTGCTGCCTTTTCGAGTCTTGAGCCAGGTGGAGGATCCTGGAGAAACCTTACGAGAAGTCGTTGCTGAGCTGGAGCGCTTGCCAGAGTCCAGCGAGCAGCGGGAATTGGCAGCGGCAACAGCCGTTTTGGCAGGACTAGCATTGGATCGGGGCTTGATTCGGCAAATCATGAGGTCCTTGGATATGAGGGAATCGGTGATCTACCAGGAATGGCGGGCAGAAGCTCTGCGGGAGGGGTTGGAAGCAGGGCGCAAAGAAGGCCTGCAACTGGGCTTACAACAGGGCTTACAACAGGGCTTGCAACAGGGTTTGCAACACGGGGAAGCAACACTGGTTTTGCGGCTTTTGCGGCGGAAGCTGGGATCCCTTGACCCGGCCTTGGAAAACCAGATTTGGGCCTTGCCGCCGTCGCAGCTGGAGGCGCTAGGGGAAGCTTTGTTGGATTTCCACAGCGTGGAGGACTTGACCGCCTGGCTGGCCCGTCGGTAGGGAAGGAGTAGCGATGCTGCAAGTTGAGGCCTTGGCCGAACAGGCGCAAAGCTGTGCCAAACGTTTGGGGATCCCCCAGTTTGATCTCTACGGAGCCGAGGTGGACGAGACCAGCGTGCAGGTGGAGCAGGGGGAGCCCCGTCAGGTAAAAGCCTCTCACCGCTGCAGTGTGACGGTGCGGGCCTGGAACGACCAGGGCCAGGTGGGGGTGACTTCCACCACCGCTGTGGACGAGGCAGGGCTGGAACTGGCTCTGCAGACGGCCTTTGAAGCCAGCCACTTCGGCGTGCGGGAACACGCACCCCAATTGAGTCCAGAAGCGAAGCTGCCCATTCTCCAACCCTGTAACGCCAAAAGGCCGCTGGCGCTGGCCAGTGAGCTTCTGGAGCAACTGCTGGCCGCTGAGAAGGCTTTACTGGGATCCCATCCCGCCATCCAGGGGGTACCCTACAACGGCCTGGCCCAGCGGCAGATCGACCGCTTTTACCTCAACAGCGACCAGGCTCTGCGACAGGAGGGCCACACCCTGACCTCGGTCTTTCTCTACGGCAAGGCAGAACAAGAGGGTCGCAAACCCCGCAGCGCCGGCGCTATGCGGGTGGCCCGCAGTCTAGAGGAGTTGGATATCCAGGGCTGCGTCAAGGAAGCAGCCGAGAAACTCATCAGCCACCTGGAGTACGAGCGGATCCCTTCGGGGAAATACACAGTGGTTTTTTCCGGGGAAGCTTTTTTAAGCCTCTTGGGCGCTTTCTCCAATCTCTTCAACGCCCAAAACATCCTGGACAACCAAAGCCTGTCCACTCCCGACTCACTGGGCAAGCAGATTGCCTCGCCGCTGCTCTCGGTGTGTGATGACGCCTTGCACCCTACCAACGTGAGCGCAATTAGCTTCGACGGTGAAGGCACTCCCACCCGCCGCGTTCCCCTCATCACCAATGGAGTTCTGACCCACTTTTTGCACAGCGCCGGCACCGCCAAACGCCTGGGGGCCCAGCCCACGGGACATGCCAATATCGGCGCCAAGGTGACGGTGGCGGCCCACTACTACCACGTCTTTGCCGGGGCTCCACCAGAGAGCACCTACGACCTGGCCACGGCTGAGAATGTGGTCTGGATTGACGAGCTGCAGGCTCTCCATGCCGGAGTCAAGCCTCTGCAGGGATCCTTTTCCCTGCCCTTTCAGGGCTGGTGGGTGCGCCAGGGAGAGCGCATCAGTATCGAGGCGGCAACGGTAGCGGGGGATTTTCTAGGACTCTTGCAGTCGATTTTCTACGTCGAGCCGGAGCCCCAAATCACCCCTGCTGGTCTGTGTCCCCGCATTTGGGTAGCCGATCTCTCCATCACCGGGCAGTAGCACCATGAAACTCACCCGCATCGACCTCAACAGTTGGCTAATCCATACCCAGACCCAGACTTTTCTGCTGGATCCGTGGCTGGTGGATCCCTTGGTGTTCTTTGGCCTGCCCTGGTTCATCCGCCTGGAGCACCGCCAGGTGCCGCCCTTCACACCAGAAACCCTGCCCAAACTCGACGCCATCCTCCTCAGCCAGGGCCAGCCGGATCATTGCCACCCCCCCACCCTGCAGCGGCTGAACCGGCAGATCCCGGTTTTCGCTGCGCCGACAGCCGCCCGCGTGGCACGGAGCCTTGGCTTTAAGAGGGTGCAGGCCCTGGATCCCTGGCAGTCAGTGCAGTGGGGAGATCTGCGCATCACAGCGGTTCCGGGAGCACCTCTAGGGCCGGTGCGGGAGCTGGGCTTTTTGCTGGAGGAGCTGCCGACCCAGACGCGGCTTTACTACGAGCCCCACCTCTCCCAACCGGATATCCGCCCGCGGCTGCAGCAGGAGTTTGCCCCCATCCACACCCTGCTGATCCCGGTGGTAGGCCAGATCTTTCCCCTCTTGGGCGAGGTGATCATGGGGCCGGAGCGGGCCCTGCAGGTGGTGGCCGCCCTGCGCCCACAGCAGGTGATTCCCACCGCTATGGGAGAGGTAGATTACCACGGCTGGTTTGCCGCCCAGATCCGCCCTCTGGGGAGCCTAGAGGAGTTCCGGGAAAAGCTGGGATCCCTGAACGCCGCCACCGGCCAATCCATCCGGCTGTGCTGTCCTGCCCCGGGGGAGACGGTATCCCTTCCCGCTGAGGTCAGAGCATGAGCCACCCTTCTCAGCCCAGCCTCGACCTGGTGGCCATCCTGCGGGCCGATTACGCCCGCTTTCCTCGGGATCAAACCTACTCCATCTACGACCCCCAGGTTTATTTCCGGGATCCCCTCAACGAGTTTCGCGGCCTGGATCGCTATCGAGCTATGATCGCCAGCCTAGAGCGCTGGCTGCAGGATATCCATCTTGAGCTGCACGACATCCACCAGAGCGGCAGCCACATCCGCAGCGAGTGGACGCTGAGGGGATCCCTGTCTTTTTTGCCCTGGCGTCCCCGCCTGTGCATCCCCGGCTGGACAGAGATGCGGCTTAACCCCGCAGGTCTCATCGAATCCCACGTTGACTACTGGCGCTGCTCCCGCTGGAAGGTGATGCGGCAAATGTTTCGGCCTGGGGATGCCAAAGGATCCTCTTAGTGACCGCCATCCTTTGCTAGGATCACAAAGCTGACTTTTTAGCTCTGCTGGAAAGTCATTAATCTGTGCGCTGGAGAGATGGCCGAGTGGTCGAAGGCGCAGCACTGGAAATGCTGTGTGGGGCAACTCACCGTGGGTTCGAATCCCACTCTCTCCGTTATCAGGTAGTCCACTGGTATCCACCCAAGTCCAGAAAGTTCTTATCTGGTGAGGCTTCTGGGCTTTTTGGTGTCCAGGGAAGTCTGGCCAAGTCCACTGAGATCCAGGCTACAGTGGGACACGGCAAGCGGGGTCGGGCATGGACCTAACGGAGTTGGCCATCAGAAGTGCCAAGCCCAGTTCGAGCTCTGCACAACCAATGCCACTGATCCAAACCTCATTGTCAGCTTCATCGGACGGATCCCTGATTCAATGTAGTCAATTTCTTCTCTTCTTGGATTAGCCAACATTTAGCGTAAAGTTTAGCTCTACGAATTAGTTAATGTATAGTTCGGGTTACCTTCCTCTCGTCAGTCTTTCAATCAGAACATCTATTGATCCGACGCAATGATGGTTTGCTGGAATGGAGTAATACTTTTCTTCTGCTCCACGAATTTTAGGGTTAACGATTGGAAACTCTCCATCTTGCAAGGCATTAAAAAATTCAGTGTCGAGCGCTACCGTACGTAACAAGTCGTTCCGAGGCAAGTGATGCACTAACCAAACCTCATGTTCTCCTTCTCTTTTTCTTTGAGCATTTTGAACCTTGTCAGGTCTAATCCACAGAGGCTGATATTCGTCGACCGAGGTTGTCAATGGCCCAGTAATTTCAAGGTACACGTTTGTTCCAACGACAAAGATATCTGGATCACCTTTCTCGTGACCATGCTGTGTTGCGTTCCCAGGTAGGTACTCTGACTGGCCTGTCCCTAAACCTCTAAATTCAACTTGAATTCTGCCATCAGACATAGACTCCAGAAGCTTTGCAACCTTATGCTCTCGCTTTGCAGACTCCTCCCAGGAATGTTTGTACTTATCTTTCCAATAGTTGAAGTCAGGCACGTTGTACTCACCTCATTTTCTTAACTCTGATAAAGCCCAAAGGCTTTTTTCCCAGATAGAGTATCATCCATGAACACCCCTGGAATCTGTCCAGCAGCTCAATCACTTCTGAAG
>NZ_JANSJB010000002.1:37134-46937 GCF_047462355.1 Synechococcus sp. H55.9
GATTACACTGGGGTTGGTCAAAAGGTTAGCAGCTAGGCTTTCTGCAAACAGTGGCATAGCTACACTTGTGTCCCTGAAAAAGAGAAAGTCAGTAATTCTAGTTCTAGATCAGCTCGCTGACCGGGAAGCGATCCAGCATCTTTTGGGCTTCGCGGGCATTTTCCCGCAACTCTGACGGCAGATGGGGGACATAGGGGATCTGAGAAAGCAAATCCAACGTGCGACGGATCAGGCGCACCAAGTCGCCGGCATCCAGGTTGGTACTGGCCTCTAAGGTTTTCCAAGGAGTCCCTTGCGCCCAGTGTTCCACGATCCCGGCCAAGCTGGGCTCAAACCCAATCGGCACATGAAACACCTGGTGTTGCCGCTGGCTGCGGAACAGTTGCCGCCGCAGGCCCCGTAACCCATGCAACACATCCTCCACCAGCCCCGAGGTGCGCAGCCGGCTGTAGGTACCTGAACGGGGAGGCTCTGAAACCAAGGCAGCCACAACTCCGGCCAGATGATGAGGAGCACAGCCTTGACATTCCCCAGAGAGCAGAGCCAGCGCCAGCCAGAGCTCGTTATCCCCTCGCAGAGCGGCCACCACCTCTCCGCTGGCGGTAGGTTGATACTCCCGCAGACAGTCGAACTCCTGCAACACCCCCACCAAGGCCATAAATTGCTGCCAGCGCAACTCCTGCACCGAATCGCTTTGCCGCTCCAGATGCTCAAGGCGCTTGAGCAAGCGCTGCCGTTTTTCTCGTAGGCCCAGCAGTTTTTTCCCCACTTGGTGGGCGGGATTCTCTCGGATTTGAGCTTCCAGGGCGCGGATCTTTTCCTCTTGGGCTTGGATGTGGGGAAAAGCCAACAGGCGCAGGGTGGGATCCGGCTCGGCTTCTCGCTGTTTGAGTAGGTAGCGCAAGATGCGCCGTTCTTCCCGCCGCTGCGCCTGCATTTTCTCATAGCGGGCGATATCTTCAGCAGAAATATCTCCCAGGAGGCGGTCGATCTCTTCCAGCTCGGCGCGCGTCTGCTGCAGTTCTTGTTGTTCGGGCAGCTTTTGCAGCGAGAGCAAATACTGGCCAAAGCTGCGGTTAATGAGATCCCGCGCCGCTTCCAAAGAGTGCTTTTGCAGCAGGTTCAGCACCATGCCATAGGTGGGGGTAAACTGGCTCACCAAGGGATCCGCCCCCGCCGTGGCCAGCCGCGCCGCCTCTTGCGCCCCTTCAAAAGGCGATTGCAAGGTCACCACATGCCCGATCACATCTTTGCCCCGTCGCCCGGCCCGGCCCGACATTTGCATAAACTCAGAGGCGGTCAAGAGGCGGTGGCCGTTATCGGTGCGCTTGGAAAGAGAAGAGATGACCGTGGTGCGGGCGGGCATGTTGATCCCGGCGGCCAAGGTCTCGGTGGCGAAGACCAGCTTCACCAATCCCTGCTGAAACAGGTGCTCCACCAAGCCCTTCCAGGCGGGCAACATGCCGGCATGGTGGGCGGCAATACCCCGGTAGAGGGCATCCAGTTGATCCCGACGCACAGCTTCCGGCGTTTCCCGGCAAAAGCAGTCGATCTGCTCGGCCAACTGCTGCCGTTCTGCCTCGCTGGCGATTAAGTCCAAGTTCCCCACACCGGCCACCGCCAGGTCGCAACCTTTGCGGCTGAAAATGAAATAGATGGCCGGCAACATATCTCGCTGGCGCAAGTTTTCCACCACCTGCACCATATCTGGCACCCCCCCATAGGAGGACTGGCCGGACTTGGAGGGTTTGCTTTTTAGGCGGCGATTGCGAACCCACTGGCCCGACTCCGTTTGCTCCAGCAGGGGGAACAGTCCTTTGCGATTGGCAAAGTGAAATTGCAGCGGCACCGGGCGATGGCTGGAGTCGATCAGGCGGGTGGGACCATGCACCTGGTTCATCCAGTCGGCGAGCTGGTCGCTGTTGGCCAGGGTGGCCGAAAGGGCGATGAGCTGGATTGTGGGGGGGCAATAGATGATCGCTTCTTCCCAGACGGTGCCCCGCTGCTGGTCGTTCATGTAGTGGCATTCGTCCAGGATCACCGCCTGCACATCCCGCAAGGGATCCCGGTTCAGGGCCTCCGCATCCTCCCAAGGTTCCATCTCACTGGCGTAGGCCCCTCTCTGAACCGCCAGAGAGAGCGGCGTGCCGTAGAGCATGTTGCGGAAGATCTCGGTGGTCATCACCAAGATCGGCGCCTCCCGGTTGATGGAGATGTCGCCGGTGAGGAGGCCAACCCGCTCCGGGCCGAATTGCTGGCCGAAATCGCGAAACTTTTGGTTGGAAAGAGCCTTCAGAGGGGTTGTATAAAAAGCCCGCTTGCCCTGGGACAAGGCCCGATAGATAGCATATTCTCCGATCAGGGTCTTGCCGGATCCAGTGGGAGCACAGACCACCACCGATTCCCCTGCCGCCAGAACCTGAATGGCCCGGATCTGAAATTCGTCCAGCTCGAAGGGGAAAAGCTGCCGCAACTCGTCCAGCAAATCGGTTGCCGGGGAGAGAAGCGCATTCATGGGATCCAAGAAGTCGGCATTGACATCTGGAAAGCCAGCCAACTCGCTGCTGCTTATGTGTTATACCTTCCAGAATACAAGCTTCCTCAGGGTATTGGCTCTAAATGCCGAGCCGAGGGTTAGCAGCCTCCTGGGCAATGATAAAATGGGGTCTCGTCGCCGGATGCTATCGTGCTGGTCGTTATTGACAACTACGACAGCTTTACCTATAACCTGGTGCAATACCTGGGGGAACTGGGGGCGCAGGTGCGGGTTTTTCGCAATGACCAGCTCTCGGTTGCCGAGCTGTGCCAGCTACAGCCAGAGGGGGTGGTCATTTCCCCCGGGCCGGGACGGCCAGAGGATGCTGGCATCTCGCTGGAGCTGATTCGGGAGCTGGGGCCAAGGCTGCCCATTCTGGGCGTCTGCCTGGGCCACCAGTGCATCGGCCAGGTCTACGGTGGCCAGATCGTGCGCGCCTCTGAGTTGATGCACGGCAAAACTTCCCTGATTTACCACCAAGGGGTGGGGGTGTTTGAGGGGCTAAGCCGGCCTTTTGCGGCAACTCGCTACCACAGCTTGGTCATTGAGCCCTCCACCTGTCCTGAAGAGCTGGAGGTGACGGCTCAAACGGACAGTGGGATCATCATGGGGGTGCGCCACCGCCGCTATCCTCACGTTCAGGGGGTGCAGTTTCACCCAGAAAGCATCTTGACCCTGGAGGGCAAGCGCCTGTTGGGCAACTTCCTGCGCCTGGCTCAGCTCCATGTCTCGGGATCGTCCCAGCCAGCGGCTGCCGCCGTCGCGTCAGGGATCCCGTGCCCATGAAGCGTCGCCAGCTTTTGCAAGCCAGCGCCAGCCTGGTGGGATCCCTCGCCGTAGGGGGTCAATGGGCGGTTGCCCAAACGGCCCCTTTCCCAGGGGGATCCCTGGAGTTCACCTCCCAGAGCCTGCAACTGACCTGGCTGCACCACAGTTGCGTTTTGTTCGAGGGGGAGGGCAAGCGCTTTCTGGTCAACCCCTTTCGGCCTGGGGGCTGTACAGCCGGCTACCCTGCTCCCAGCGTTAATGCCGATCTGGTGCTGCTCAGCAGCCGCCTTCTCGACGAAGGGGCCCTGGACGTCGTGCCCGGCAACCCCAGGGTGTTGTTTCAGCCCGGGGACTACGTCATCGATGGGATCCGCGTGCAGGGGGTGCGCATGCCGCGGGGCCCCCGCTTTGGCCTCAACGTGGGCTGGCGCTGGCGCATGGCCGGGATCGACATTGTCCATTTGGGGGGGGCCCTGCAGCCCATTGGCCGGGAACAGTCCATCCTGCTGGCTCGCCCTGACCTCTTGCTGGTGCCGGTGGGGGGTGGGCCGAAAAACTACGATCCCGCCGGGGCCAAGGCAGCCATCGAAGTGCTGCAGCCCAAGTTGGTCATCCCGACTATGTATCGCACCGCCGCCGAGGCGTCCCAATGCGAGCTGCAACCTTTAGAAGCGTTTTTGCGCCTATTTTCCGCCGCTGCCGCGCAACCTGCCCTCAGCAACCCGTTGCTGCTTTCGGCCCAGGCCCTGCCCAGCCAAGGGATTGCCATCCTGTTCTTTGAGGAGTAGGGCCATGGAGCGTAGGTGGTGGGCTGTGGGTGCCGGGCTGGGATCCCTGCTGCTGGGAGGGCTGGGGGTCTACGGGTACTCCCTGCCAGAAGATCCTCAAGTCCTGGCCACCGCCAACCCGCTGCGGCTGCAACTGGCTCTCTGGCTGGGGAAAGACGCCAATGTCGTCGAGGAGCGGGGCAAGACGGCTCTGTTCTTCGTCGAAAGCGGCCTCAACACCCGCCTTTTGCTGGCCGCTGGGGCGGATCCCAACCGGTTAGATCGCGGCGGAGCCAGCCCCCTGCACCAAGCTGCCCGCCTGGGCAATCCTGAAGTGACCAAGGCTTTGCTCGAGGGAGGTGCCGAAGTGAACGCCCGCTTCGGGGCCGGCGGCCTGCCCCTGCATTTTGCCGCTTGGTCGGGCAACCCCGCGGTGGTGCGGCTGCTGCTGGAGCATGGCTCCGAGATTGACGAGCCGGACGGCTACGGCCTTACCCCCCTGCGCATTGCCCAGGACATGAGGCGCTGGGAAGCTGCGATTCTGCTCTCCCAATGGCCCCGCCCCGAACCATAAGGACAATCGCTGACCCTCAGCAACCCCTCTCTCCTTGTGTTGGGAGTGGGGGGCGAAATGTCTTCATCCCGTTTGAAACAGCTGTACCTTCCCCTGGCTGCCGCTCCAGGGACGACCGAGCGGGAGGTGCCCTGAGACGGCCCTACCACCCCAGCACCCAGGCGAAGATCAAAGGCGCCACGATGGTGGCATCCGACTCGATGACGAACTTAGGTGTGTCAACCCCCAGCTTGCCCCAGGTGATCTTCTCGTTGGGGACTGCCCCCGAGTAGGAGCCGTAGCTGGTGGTGGAGTCGCTGATCTGGCAGAAATAGCCCCACAGGGGGATCCCTTTGCGGCCCAGGTCTTGGTGCAGCATGGGCACCACACAGATGGGGAAATCGCCGGCAATGCCGCCGCCAATCTGGAAGAAGCCGATGGAGCACTCTGCCGAGGTGCGCGTGTACCAGTCCGCCAGGTGGATCATGTACTCAATGCCCGTGCGGACGGTATGGACATGGCGGATCTCACCGGTAATGCAGTGGGCAGCGTACATGTTGCCGGTGGTGGAGTCCTCCCAGCCCGGCACGTAGATGGGCAAGTTGGCCTCCATGGCCGCGTAAACCCAGGAATCCCGCGGATTGATCTGGTAGTAGGGCTCCAGCCTGCCGCTGCGCAGGATGCGGTAGATGAACTCGTGGGGGAAGTGGCGTTCCCCGGCCCGGTCGGCAGCCATCCACTCTTCCAGCAGAGCTTTTTCCAGGCGCCGCATCGCCTCTTCTTCGGGAATGCAGGTGTCGGTTACCCGGTTCAGGTGCCGCTCCAGCAGCTCCTGCTCCTGCTGCGGGCTGAGGTCGCGGTAGTTGGGCACCCGCTCGTAGAAGTCGTGGGCGATGAGGTTGAAGATGTCTTCCTCCAGGTTGGCGCCGGTGCAGGAGATGGCGTGCACCTTGTCCTGGCGGATCATCTCGGCCAGGGAGAGCCCCAGCTCCGCCGTACTCATGGCGCCGGCCAAGGTCACCATCATCTTGCCGCCTTTTTCCAGGTGAGCAGAGTAGCCCTTGGCGGCATCCACCAGGGCGGCGGCGTTGAAGTGGCGAAAGTGATGCTCAACAAATTGGCTGATAGGGCCTTTGGCCACTGCTTCTGCGGTTATCATTGTTGAGTTTCTAAGCGAGACGGGTTCGCCTTCTCAAAGCACAGATTTCACATCCTAACCAAACCTAAGAGCGCTGGCAAGCTTTTAGGGAGTTTTGGACATTGCCGGCATGGCCATTGCTCTGGAGTACGTTCGCGAAATCTACCACCGGCCGCTGCTGCAGTTGGTGTTCGAGGCGCAGGCGGTGCACCGACAGCACCACCCTCCCAACCGGGTTCAACTCTGCGCCCTTGTCAACATCAAGTCGGGCTGCTGCCCGGAAGACTGCGCCTATTGCCCCCAAAGCGCCCGCTACTCGACAGGGATCGAGACCTACCCCTTGATCTCCCTGGATTCGCTGCGCGAGCAGGCCATGGCTGCTCAAAAAGCCGGTGCCACCCGGCTATGTATGGGCGCTGCTTGGCGGTCAGCCCCGGAAGGGGAGGTGTTTGAGCGGGTGCTGGAGATGGTGCGCACGGTGCGCGAGCTGGGGATGGAAGCCTGTGTCACTTTGGGGATGGTGTCGGCTGCTCAGGCGCAGCAGTTGGCGACGGCAGGGCTGACGGCCTACAACCACAATCTGGACACCTCGCCGGAGTTCTACCCCCGCATCATCACGACGCGCACCTACCAGGATCGCCTGGAGACTCTGGCCCATGTGGGGGCAGCCGGCCTGCAGATCTGCTGTGGCGGCATTGTCGGCCTTGGGGAGACCGACGAAGACCGCATCGCCCTGCTGCACGTTTTGGCCAACCTGACGCCGCCGCCCACTTCGGTACCCATCAACGCGCTGGTGCCGGTGGCTGGCACGCCCCTGGGCCAGCTTCCCCCTCCCGATCCGCTGCTGCTGGTGCGCACCATCGCCACGGCTCGGCTGCTGCTGCCCAGAGCCCAGATCCGGCTCTCGGCAGGGCGGAAAAACCTGTCCGAGAGCGACCAGGCGCTGTGCTTCTCGGCAGGCGCCAATTCCATCTTCACCGGCGAAAAGTTGTTGACCACGCCTAACCCAGGCTCGGCCGCCGATGCGGCTTTGCTCGAGAAGCTAGGCCTGCAACCCCTCTAGAAGCATTTCCTTTTGCGCCTTTAGGATCCCTAGTTGGATCTAGGCGTGTCCCTTCTGTTGTAACAATCTTTTCAGAAAATCTAACCCTTTCTTAACCCTGTCGGCAGCCATGTCAGAATGGTGGCGACAGTGTTCTCCAGGGTTGTTACGTCGGGTTCATGTCTCCTGTCAGCACTGCCGAGCCCCTTGCCGAAGTCCAATCCCCTGAGGCGGCTGCTTCTTCTCCTCCAGAGCTCTCGCTTGGGGAGACTGCGGAGCCGACAAGGGGAGGGGGCTTTTGGGGATCCCTGCGGCGCTGGTGGGCGCGCTGGAAACAAAAGCTGCGCCTGGAGACCCAGTTGCTCTTTGTGGCCACGCTGGTGGTCTCGCTGGTGGTGAGCAGCTTCACCTTCTGGGCCGTCAGCACCGTGCAGCAGAATGCCCGCTTTAACGAGGCCCGCTTTGGCCGGGATCTGGGATTGCTATTGGCAGCCAATGTCGCCCCCCTGATCGCAGAAGATCGCATCGGCGAAGTGGTCCAACTGTCGCGGCAATATTTTGAGAGCACCAGCAGCATTCGCTATTTGCTCTACGCCGACCCGGAGGGGAACATCTACTACGGGATCCCGTTTTCCAACCAGGAGGTGAAAACCTCCCTCAGCCTTACCCGCCGCATGCAACTGCCGGACAACCGCCCGCCTGCCGAGGGCCAGCCGCTGGTGCGCACCCACCTCACCCCTGCCGGGCGGGTGACGGACATTTTTGTCGGCATCTATCATCAGGGCCGCTTTTTGGGCACCCTTGGCCTCGGCATCAACCCCAACCCCGCCCTTGTGCGCTCCACGCAACTGGCGCGGGAGGTCTCGATTGGGGTGTTTTTGGCAGTGTGGGTTCTGGCCATCCTGGGATCCGTGGTCAACGCCCTCACCATCACCTATCCCATCAAAGAACTGGTCAAGGGCGTCCAGGAGATCACCAAGGGCAACTTCAAGCAGCGCATCGACCTGCCCTTTGGGGGAGAGCTGGCCCAGCTCATCGACAGCTTTAACGAGATGGCGGAGCGGCTGCAGAGCTACGAAGAGCAGAACATCGAAGAACTGGCCGCCGCCAAAGCCAAGTTGGAGACGTTGGTTTTCTCTATCGTCGATGCCGCCATTTTGCTGGATGCCGAGTTTCGGGTGCTGCTGCTCAACCCGGCGGCCTCTCGCATGTTCGGCTGGGAAGGGGATCCCGTCTTGGGCAAGCCCTTGCCGGAGCTGTTGCCGGAGGATCTACGGCAGCAGTTGGCCCGCCCCCTGATGCAAATTGCCCGCGGGGATCAAGAGGCAGAGGAAATTCGCGTCAACCTCAGCGGCCCCATCAAGCGCGTCGTTCGCATCCTGCTGTCGCCGGTATCCGACCCGCGGCGGCAAAACCTCAAGGGGATTGTAATGACGGTGCAGGACATTACCCGCGAGGTGGAGCTCAACGAGGCTAAGGCCCAGTTCATCAGCAACATCAGCCACGAGCTGCGTACCCCCCTCTTTAGTATTAAGTCTTTTATCGAGACCCTCTACGAGTACGGCGAGCAGATGTCGCCAGAGGAGCGGCTGGACTATCTGGAAATTGCCAACCGCGAAACCGATCGCCTCACCCGCTTGGTCAACGATGTGTTGGATTTGTCGCGTCTGGAGTCGGGCAAGCAGTACCACTTCGAGGCCGTCGATATCGCGGCGGTGATCGAGCAAACCTTGCGCACCCACCACCTGCAAGCCCGCGACAAAGGGATCCAGTTGCGCAAGTTTGTCGATCCGGATCTGCCCCTGGTGTGGGGCAACTACGATCTGCTGCTGCAGGTGATGACCAATCTTTTGGGCAACGCTCTCAAGTTCACGCCGTCGGGAGGTCTGGTGACGGTGCATGCCCACCTGGTGGTACAGGCGGATGGATCCCCGCAGGCGGTGCGGGTGGCGGTGGCCGATACGGGCATCGGCATCGCGCCCGAGGATCAAGAGCGGATCTTCGACCGCTTTTTCCGCGTCGAGAACCGCGTCCACACTTTGGAGGGCACCGGCCTGGGCCTGGCCATTGTGCGCAACATTCTGGAGAAGCACTACACCCGCGTCTGCCTGGAAAGCAAGCTGGAACAGGGATCCACCTTCTGGTTCGACCTGCACCTATACACCGAAAATGGGCCGCTGGAGTTTGCCGCCCAGCCCGGCGAAGCGGATCCCCCCAGTTGCCGCTGGCGGGAGCATCCCCAGCAAACCTCTTAAGGAGCAAAAAGCCCGTACGGCTGCAGGGATCCCTTGTGGTGGCTGTTCTACACTGGAGAAGGTTTTGAGTTGTGAGGGGTTGCTGCCATGCCGCCTCGCTGGCCCCGGAAGCCCTCCCGTCGGGATCCCGAGTTTCGCAAGCTGGATGACCGCTACACCTACGCGGCCCACCTGGCCGTTTTTCTCTGCAGCGCGTCGGGACTGGTGTTTTTCCAGCAGTTGTACCGGGCGGATTGGCCGTGGCTGGTGCCGCTGCTGGGCTGGTGGGGCCTAGGCCTGGGGATCCACAGCTTCTCGATCTTTTTTGTGGCCCGCTACCCTGCCGATCCAGGTTTTGTGGAGCTCCCCCCCGAAGCCAACGAAGACTCTGTAGAAGCCGGCTAGCGGCCTCCCTCAAGGGGAGCCAGGGGAGGAGGGGCGCTGTCGTCGTTGTCGCTGCAGCAGCAGGGGGGAGAGATCGCTTTCGTCGTAGATATCTCCCACCAGCTCTTCCAAAATGTCCTCCAGCGTGATCAGGCCGGTGGTGCCGCCAAACTCATCCACCACGATCCCCAGGTGTTGGCGGGAGCGCAGCATCTCTTTGAGTAACAGGCTGACGCGCTTGGTATCGGGCACAAAAAAAGGCGGGGACATGGCCTTGGTCACCTCGGCATTGCCCTTTTGCTCCAGGTGGCGCAGGGCCTGCTTGAGGTGGATGACGCCGACGATCTCGTCCTTAGATTCCCCCTGCACAGGGATGCGGGA
>NZ_JANSJB010000002.1:47037-58517 GCF_047462355.1 Synechococcus sp. H55.9
TCGATCAACAGCTCCAAATCCTTGAGGGAAGCGGTGGCCGTCAGCGGCGAGAGCTCCAACAGGTTGAACAGCCGGCTGACAATCCATTCAAAGGCGTCGGTAAAAGGGCGCAGCAGCACCGAGAGGATATGGACAGGCCGCACCACCCAGCGGAACACCCCCAGGGGATGACTCACCGCCAGGGACTTTGGGGCTACTTCTCCAAACAGGAGCACCAGGATCGTGGTGGGCACAGTGGCGGCCAAAGCTCCAAACTGGGATCCCAGCAGCTCGATGGAGAGGGCTGTGGCCAGGGCAGCAATGCCGATGTTGACAAAGTTGTTCACCAACAACAGGGTGGTGATCAGCCGTGAGCGCTGTTGTTGGGCCAGTCGATACAAGCCTTGCGGATCCCCTTGTTCCTCGATCAGGGATTCCAGGCGCAAGTTATCCATGGCCGTGATGGCCGTTTCGGCCCCAGAGCAAGCTCCCGAAAGGAGAAGCAAAAAGGCTAAGAGGAAGACATTAACCATAGCGCTCCGTCCGCAACAGCGGAACGGGATCCAGATCCATGTTGCCCAGAGCAGAAAATGGGTAGCTTCGGCCAATGCAAAGAAAAGCGGGTCGGCACATTTTCATCACCAACGGGATCCCATCCGGCACCTCGACACCTGAGCGGTTTTGCCAAAGTTCAGCACTCAACCCAAGGCTCAGAATCCCTAAACACCCACCAACTCCATCTTTTGCGATGAGAGTCTTCATTGAGCAACGAGAGAGCACTCAAGCTGTTCAAACCGACTAGCTTGCTGAAGATCTTGGAAGATCTTGTGAAAAGCTTAACTTATCCTGTGTTGATCCCTAACCGGTTGCTCAAAGCTATTGATCAAAACGGGCTTGGCCGGATCGATCCAAAAGTTGTCGGTACAACATCACAATTTTGTCTTGCACCTCGGATTGGCTCAGGTGATCTGTGTCGATCAGGATGGCGTCGGGGGCAGGCCGCAAGGGAGAGATAAGCCGTTCGCTGTCGCGGCGATCCCGCTGCTCGATTTGGGCTTTCAATTCTTCGAGGGGCACCATTTGCCCTTGGGCTTGGAGTTGCTGTTGCCGGCGTTGGGCTCGTTCGCCCACCGAGGCGGTCAAAAAGACTTTCAGCTCAGCATCGGGAAAGACATAGGTGCCGATATCTCGCCCCTCCAAGACGGCCCCCCCATCCCGGCCAATGCTGCGTTGCCGCTTCACCAGCTCCTGCCGCACCCCCGGCACTGCCGCCACCTGAGAGACCCAGCGGGTCACTTCTGGGGAGCGGATGGCCTGGGTGATTTCTTCGCCATCGGCCCAGATGCGGGTCGGCTCTGCCGAAGAAGTGCCACTTTGCAGGGTGAGCTGGGTTTGGGCGGCCAGTTGGGTCAATTGCTCGGCGTCGTCCAACGGGATCCCCCGCTGCAGCGCCAGCCAGGTGATAGCCCGATACATGGCCCCTGTGTCCAAGTACAAAAGCTGCAGTTGGGCGGCCACTGCCCGCGCCACGGTGGATTTTCCGGCTCCTGCCGGGCCGTCGATGGCAATCAGCGGGCGACGTGGGGTAGAAGCCACCTCCGAGGAAGGCGGTGCCGCGTTTTGCGCTTTCTCGGCCCAGGGATCCCCTTGTGCCGGAGAGAGGAGCAGATTGTCGATCAGGCGAGTTTGCCCCACATAGGCGGCGATGGCCAGCAATCCCTTGTCTTTCACCTCGGCCAGCGGCTGGAGGGTTTGCGGATCCACCAGTTCCAAGTATTGCACCCGCAGTTCAGGGGTGTGCTCCAGCTCGGCACGGGCGGCAGCCAGGATCCCTTCTGCCGAGGGATCCCCCGCCTGCCAATGGTTATACCCCCGACACAAGGCCCGGTACAGGCTGGTGGCCACCTGTCTCTCTTCAGGAGAAAGGTAGCGGTTGCGGGAGCTGCAGGCGAGGCCATCGGCTTCTCGCACGGTGGGGCAGGGGACAATGGTGGTGGGGATCTGCAGATCTTGGACCAGCCGTTGGATGATCGCCAGTTGCTGGGCGTCTTTCTGGCCAAAGTAGGCCCGCTGCGGCTGCACCAAGTTCAGCAGTTGCAGCACGATGGTGGCTACGCCGCGAAAATGCCCCGGTCGGTGGGGGGCACAGAGGGTTTGCAAAAGGGACTCGGGAGGCATGACCCAGGTGCGGTCGCTGCCGGCTGCCGGGCTGGCGCCCATCTCCTGCGGGTCGGGGGCAAACACCACATCCACGCCCGCCGCTTCACACAGGGCCCGATCCCCCTCCTCGTCGCGGGGGTAGCGATCCCAGTCTTCGTTGGGCCCAAATTGCAGCGGGTTGACGAAAATGCTGACCACCGTGCGGTCGCACTCTTGGCGGCAGCGGCGGATCAGGCTGAGATGGCCCTCGTGCAGGGATCCCATCGTGGGCACCAAGCCGATGGTGGATCCCCGCCAGCCAGTTACCTGCTCCCGCAAAGCAGCAACGGTGCGCAGCCAGTGCATCGCCATGCCACCTCACTTCTTCTCCGCCTAACCTACCCAGGGCAACTTTCAAAGACCGATCTTGTTGCCCCGTTGATACTGCCTGTAGGCGGCCACAAACAAGCCCGCCAAGGTGACCAACACCATCCCCAAAACGATCCCCAACAAAATCGGCTCGATCACAACCCCGACCTCCTAGTTCAAACCTAGATCATGTTGACATACTCCCTGTCTTTTAGGGCAGGGATCTTTGACGCTTCACCGACCGACGCCGGCAAACCAGTCCTACAGGGTCTCCACATCGGTTTTGGAGTCAGGCCTTCCATCCCGACTTGGTTGATGTTACTTGAGATATCGATTGGCGCCAGTCGGGACGAAGTCCTCTGCCTGTGACGGATCCCTAGCCCAAAGCAACGCTGAAGAACTCCACCGCTTCTGCCAACACTTCCAAGAAGCGATCTACCTCCGCCAACGTGTTGTACAGGTAAACGCTGGCCCGGGCGGTGGATTGGACTCCCAAATAGCGATGCAGGGGCTGAGTGCAATGGTGCCCCGCTCGAATGGCGATGCCCTGCTCATCCAGCAAGGTAGACAAGTCATGCGGATGGACGGCCTCTACCGAAAAGCTGACCAGCCCTGCCCGTCGCGTCGGATCCTTGGGGCCGTAAACCGTGATACCCGCTATGTTTTGGATCCCGTCCAACAAATGGGCGATCAACCGTTGTTCATGGGCGTGAACCCGCTCCAAGCCGATCTGGCTCAAGTAATCCACGGCTGCCCCCAACCCCACCGCCTGGGCAATCGCCGGCGTGCCGGCCTCAAATTTGTGGGGGATATCCGCATAGGTGGCGTGATCCCAGTACACATCGGCGATCATCTCTCCCCCACCCAAAAAGGGTGGCATCCCTCGCAACAGCTCCCGCCTGCCGTAGAGGATGCCAATCCCCGTTGGGCCACACATCTTATGCCCTGAAAAGGCCAACCAATCGCAATTCAACGCCTGCACATCCACAGGCATGTGAGGCACACTCTGACAAGCATCCAGCAAAACCTTGGCCCCGTAGCGATGGGCCAGCTCCGTGATCTCCTGGACGGGGTTGATGGATCCCAGCATATTGGAAACCTGGGTTACCGCCACCAGGCGGGTGCGGTCGCTGAGCAAAGACCGGTAGTGCTCCAGATCCAACTCTCCTGCTGGCGTGATCTGGATGAACTGGAGGCAGGCTCCCGTCTTCTGGGCCACGAGCTGCCACGGGATCAGGTTGCTGTGGTGCTCCATCACCGAAAGGACGATCTCATCCCCTCGTTCCAAATTGCTCAAACCCCAACTGTAGGCCACCAGATTGATGGCTTCGCTGGCATTGCGGGTGTAAACGATCTCCTGTGGCGAAGCGGCGTTGATAAAACGAGCGATCTTTTCCCGCGCCCCCTCATAGGCATCGGTGGCTTCGTTGCTCAGCGTATGAACCCCACGATGCACGTTGGCGTTGGAGCACCGATAGTACCGATCCATCGCCTGCAAAACTGCCAGTGGCTTTTGAGAAGTGGCAGCGTTGTCAAAGTAGATCAGGGGGTGGCCGTTGACCTGGCGCTGCAAAATCGGAAAGTCCGACCGCACCTGGGCAGCTAGGTCGAAAGAATGGTCCAGCCTAAGAGAAGAAGGGGTGGATACCGCCATAGTCTGCGCAAAAAGCCCGTTTCCCTCAGTATGACATCGCTCTGGGCCAGCCCTCGGAAAACCCATCTGGGATCCCTTCAGTCCTACCCACTCTGCCGTCAGGGCTTGGAAGCCAAAACTTGTCACAAACTGTAATCTTATGTTAAGTTTGTTTACGTACAGTAATAAAGGTATTCACAATGCAATCGTCTCCTAGGATTCCTTCGCGCCTGGATTCCGCATCCGTTGCCCAGTACTATGACACCAGCAACGACTGGATCCCCGGCTGGACGGAGCAAGCGGAGCGTTGGAATGGACGCTTGGCCATGTTGGGCTTCGTGATCAGCATGGTTACAGAAGCGGCGCTGGGCCACAGTGTTTTTGCCAGCACTCTCGCTCAGTGGCTGGGTCTGCAATAATCTGCAATAATCCGGTAGAGCCCCATCGGGCATCTCACAGACTTTACCCCTTAGCCTTGAGATGCTGCGGCTCTACCTTGGCTTGAGCTTTTTTACCCTTCGACTCCTATCTTGACAGGCTGATGATGCTTGAGAATCCCTTTTTCCCCTACATTGCCGTAATGGTGGCTGGGCTGGTAGCTGCTGTTGCGATGGGCTCGATGGCTTTCTTCAACTCCAAGCGCCCTGCCGGCTGGGAAGGCGCCGGTCGCCCGCGGTATGTGCCGCAGTATGGTCAAGACGGCGACACCCCGCCGGAGTGGGAAATTGGCTGGACTGAGAAGGCCGAGCGATGGAACGGACGGCTGGCCATGCTGGGGTTTGCCCTGAGTGTTGTGGTAGAGGCCATTGTGGGCCACAGCGTCTTCGCCTCTGTGTTGGGGATCCGCTGAGCCCGGTGGAAAACTGTCTCGGATAAAAGTTCCTACAGAGCAACAGCTATCCTCTGGCCTCTACCATTTAGTTACCTTTATTTACCATTGAATAATCTTCTTCTGAACGGCTGTCATACACATGGCAACGCGGGCGTTGATCTCATCCTCAGATCCGAAAATATCCAGCTTTTCTTTGAGCCGTTGGATGCAGTTTTGTACGGTCTTCTTGCTGGTGTGAATGCGATCGGCAATGGCCTGATCGGTGAGGGCCTCTTTGCAGAGTAAGTTCAAGACCTCAATTTCCCGTTCTGTCAGCTTCGTGAGACCACGCAACTCCCGCGGCATGCGCAATTCTCCATTCAGGGCGCTTTTGGCTCCCTCCAAAAACACAGTCCGCCGTTCCATTTTGTTAACCGCGGCAAACCCGCCCTGGTGTTTGCTGATCAAGCCCACCAATGGAGTCAGCAGTAGCGGCTCACTAGAATAGGCCATCACGTTCAGGGTGGGGTAGTTCTCAAAGATGTGGCGCAGGAACTCTAGGCCAGGCTCGGCAGACTGTTCGCCGCTGGTTTGACCGTAGAGCAAGTCCGCCACGACCAAATCCGGCTGTTCCCGCTGCAGGCGCAGGATGGCGTCCATGGGATTGCTGACCGTGATGCACTGAGCATCGGCTGCAATCCGCTGCAGCCACTCGCAGTTGTTTTGGGCCACCTCGGGATGATCTTCGACGATCAAAAACTTGAGGGGGGTAGTTGGGCTTTCAACCTCGGACATCAGTCCACTCCTCTAAGTTCACCATCGGCCGTATGGGAACAGCCGGAACATTTCTACAGACAGGGGATCCCAACTGTAAGCATGGCTCCCAGCAGACCACTCCAGTGTAGCCTCAAGTGGGGTTTTAGAGGTGAGTCTGAGGGGTAGGAAGAGACAGGTTAAGCTAGAGGGTGATGTCAACTGGATCTCAACTGTGGTACCTCTGCAAGACCGCAACCCAACCACCCGCACGGCCTACGTCACCTATGCCCTGGTGCTCATCAACATCTTGGTTTTTGTGTATGAGCTTACCTTATCGCCGCGAGAGTTGGTGGCTTTTTTCCGAGAGTGGGCAGTGGTACCGGTAGAGTTGACGGCGAGTTTTCGAGGGGAGGTCACTTCTTCGCTGCGCCCCGAATGGATGACCCTATTCACCTCGCAATTTTTGCATGGGGGCTTTCTCCATATTGGTGGGAACATGCTCTTTTTGTGGGTTTTCGGCAACAATGTTGAGGATCGCTTGGGGCATGTGCGCTACCTCATTTTTTACCTGACTTGTGGAGCTTTGGCCGCCCTAACCCAGTGGTTTTTCGATATGGAATCCACCATTCCTTCGCTGGGGGCAAGTGGGGCCATTGCCGGGGTGTTGGGAGCCTATATCTTGCGTTTTCCACAAGCTGAGATCTTGACCCTGGTGCCTCTGGGCATTTTCATTACAACCATCTATGTTCCCGCCTGGGTGTTCCTGGGTTTTTGGTTTGTGCAACAGGCGTTTTACGGCATCGCCAGCCTGCAGACGCCCATCAACATCGGCATGCAGGGGGGAGGGATTGCCTACTGGGCCCACGCGGGCGGCTTTGTGTTTGGGGCCATCTTGGGGCCGTTGATGGGGTTATTTTCTGGCAAAAGCCCTTATGACCGCCAAATGACTTGGCAACAACGGGACAGGGATCTGTTTTGATCGGCTTTGATACTTTACTGAGCCTATTGTTAATCAAATAGCAGCGTGATAGGAGCAAGCTATGGTCAGTCTATCTGCCAAGCCTCTAACTCTGGAAGACTTTCTACAACAGCCGGAAACTCAGCCTGCCAGCGAGTTTATTGAAGGAGAAATTATCCAGAAGCCTATGCCACAGGGAAAGCATAGCCGTCTCCAACTAAAACTGGGCAGCTTCATTAACGAGATGTTGGAGCCTTCTCAACTGGGAATGGCATTTCCAGAGCTGCGCTGCACTTTTGCCGGATATGCGATTGTGCCCGATATTTCTGTGATCGCCTGGGAGCGGATCCCTGTGGATGAAGATGGCACCATTCAAAATTTCATCCCCTTTTGCCCAGATTGGATCATCGAGATTCTCTCTCCCGATCAAGATCAAATGAAGCTGGTCAAAAAGATCTTGATTGGCTTGGCCCACGGCTGCCAGATGGGGTGGATCGTGGCCCCCGAAGAAAGGGTCGTTTTCGCCTATCCTGCCGGACAGCAGCCAACAGTGCATGAGGATCCGCAAGAGGTTATCCCCGTTCCCGCTTTTGCTCAAGGGATCCAACTGACGATCGGGACATTGTTTGGCTGGATGCGAGTTCAAGGCGGCGAGAGCCGCAAGCCCATTGGAGAAAAAAGCCAAGGCTAGCTACACCGGCTTCCCTCTCCTCAATTTGGCTCAGTGTTGTAAAGGGCAGGGGCTTGGGCAACCGTCGCTCCGAGGGAGGAGAGTTCCTGGCGCAGCAAGGCCACCAGGGCATTGGTGGACTGGTCGTAGAGGCTAGTGACCAGCTTGGGATAAAACCCGATGCCGATGATGGGGATCAGCAGGCAGGCGATGATGAACACCTCGCGCGGCTCGGCATCCACCAATTCTTCATGTTCGGTCAGCTCTTTGTTTTCCGGGCCAAAGAAGATCTGCCGCAACATCGACAGCAGGTAGATAGGAGTCAGGATCACCCCAACCGCCGCCAGAAAGACCACCACCAGCCGGAAGGGGAGAGAGTAGGCATCGGTGGTGGCCATGCCGATGAACACCATCAGCTCGGCCACAAAGCCGCTCATCCCCGGCAGAGCCAGAGAGGCCAGCGAGCAAGTGGTGAACATCGAGAAAATCTTGGGCATCTTCAGGCCGACGCCGCCCATTTCCTCCAGCTCCAGCGTGTGGGTGCGGTCGTAGGTGGCCCCCACCAAGAAGAACAGGCTGGCCCCGATCAGCCCGTGGGAGATCATCTGCAACATGGCGCCGCTCATGCCGATTTCGGTCAGGGATCCGATGCCGATGAGGACAAAGCCCATGTGGCTGATGGAGGAGTAGGCGATCTTCCGCTTCAGGTTGCGCTGGGCAAAGGAGGTGAGGGCAGCAAAGATGATGTTCACCACCCCCAGCACGATCAGCACCGGCGCAAAGTAGAGGTGGGCATCCGGCAGCATGCCCACATTCATGCGCATCAGGGCATAGCCCCCCATCTTGAGCAGGATCCCGGCCAGCAACATGTGAACCGGCGCCGTGGCTTCGCCGTGGGCATCGGGCAGCCAGGTGTGCAGGGGGAAGACGGGCAGCTTCACCCCATAAGCAATCAGGAAAGCCCCATACATCAGCAACTGGAAACTCAGCGGATAGGCCTTGTGGGCCAGATCCGTCATGTCAAAGCTGATGGGATCCCCGTAGAAGGCCATAGCCAAGCCCGCCACCAGGATAAACAGCGAGCTGAGGGCGGTGTAGAGGATGAACTTGGTGGCCGCATAGAGGCGGTTGTATCCCCCCCAAATGGAGAGGAGCAAATAGACCGGGATCAGCTCCAGCTCCCACATCAGGAAAAACAGCAGCATATCCTGCACGGCAAACACCCCGATCTGGCCGCCGTACATGGCCAACATGAGAAAGTAAAACAGGCGCGGCTTGAGGGTGACCGGCCAGGCGGCCAAGATGGCAAGCGTGGTAATAAAAGCCGTGAGCAGAATGAGCGGCATGGAGAGGCCATCGGCCCCCACCGACCAGCTTAGCCCCACCTGCGGCACCCAGGTGTAGCGCTCCAGCAGTTGCAAGCCCGTCTGGGCGGGATCGTAGCCGACATAAAAGCCGGCCAGCAGAATCAGCAGATCGGTGACTGCGATGAACAAAGCAAACCAGCGGATCCGCTCGGCCAACTTTTGCGCGTAGGCGCGGGTACTGGGATCCCCAGCCGGCGCCGGGATCAACGGGATAAAGAGAGCGGCCAACACAGGGTACACAATGACCGTGGTCAGCCAGGGGAACTCGTTCAAGCTGGGCAGCGCCATCGATAGAACCTCGTTCATGCCATACGATCCAAGAGAACCACTGCCGGCCACAACCCGACAGCCCTCTTCCAGGATTGCCGTTGAGTATCTATGCTTAGCAAATCCACAGAATTATCTTAAGACTCTTCCTCCCTTTCCGCCGGCGTTCCTGGAAAGTGGTATCTGTGAAGGGTGAACCCAAAAAGCAAAGACCATCCCCCAGTAGCCTCACAAGGTATCCGAACCCATCATGCCTCAGCCCAAACTCATTATCCACGGCGGAGCCGGCAGTGCCCTAGAAGGAGAAGACAGCCTGGAAAAGGTGAGGAGATCCCTGCGGCAGGTGGTGGAAAGTACCTATGCGCTGCTGTTGGCAGGGCAAGCGGCAGAGGCGGCTGTCTTACATGCCTGCCAACTGCTGGAAGATGATCCCCTCTACAACGCCGGCACAGGATCGGTCTTGCAGTCGGATGGGCAGATCCGCATGAGCGCCGCCCTCATGAACGGGGCCACCCAGTCTTTTAGTGGGGTGATCAACGTCAGCCGGGTTCAGCATCCCATCCTCCTGGCCCAGGCTTTGCAATCCAGCCCGGATCGGGTGGTGGCCGAACAGGGGGCAGCAGAGCTGGCGCGGGAACTGAAGTTGCCGGTCTATGACCCGACCACTCTCAAGCGGCTGCAGGAGTGGGTGCAGTTGCGCCAGACCCATCCCCCGTCAAGGGTGCTCACCGCCCTGGCCATGGGCACGGTTGGAGCGGTGGCGCTGGATCAACAGGGGCGCATTTGTGTTGGCACCTCCACCGGCGGGCGGGGGTTTGAGCGGGTGGGGCGGGTGAGCGATTCGGCCACGCCCGCAGGAACCTACGCCAGTGCGGCAGCGGGAGTCAGTTGCACCGGTGTTGGGGAAGATATTTTGGATGAGAGCTTGGCGGCACGGATTGTCATTCGAGTGGAAGATGGCCTCAGCCTAAAAGCGGCCATGGCCAAGTCTTTTCAAGAGGCCCGCCAACGCCGCCGCTCCTTGGGGGCCATTGCTCTGTCGCGCTTGGGCGAGATTGCCTGGGATACCACCACCGACCTGCTGTTGGCTGCTTATCACGATGGGCAGGGGATCGGCTTGACGATCTAAACTTCCAACCGAGCTTGCGCAATTCCGCCTGGACAAGCTCGAGGCAGTTGGATAAGAGTAAAGATAGTACTTAAACAAACCAAGTCTGCTCCTGCGCGGGCAGCGATGGGGAGCCCCGACCTATGGCACTTCATGCGGAGTTGCACCGCCACCTGGGCGGTTCTGTCGTCCCTCGGATTCTGTGGCGCTACTTGCATCGCCAGGGATCCCCTCTGGCGGAGCGCTTTCCCACCTATGCCGAGTTTGAAGAGTTCTACACCCGCCCGCGCAACACCCTTGAAGATTACTTGGAGCTGCACACGCTGGTGGAACAGGTGCAAACCCTGGAAAGCTTACCCTATTTCATCTACCGTCTGCTGCGGGGAGCCTATGTATTTGAGGATCTGGCCTACCTAGAAATTCGTTACACCCCCTACCTGCGCACGGATCCCAGCCTAGACGAGGCAGATCGCCTCAAGCAAATGCGCCAGGTAATCGAGACGGTGGGACAGGCCAGCCAGCAGCGGGAATACCCCATTGTTACCACTCAGATTGTGTGTTTGCACTCCCGCCTCCCCAGCCACATCAACCGGGCTATGGTTGAAGCTGCTGCCGAGTCGGAATATGTGAGTGCCATCGACCTGGCTGGGGGAGACAAGCCTTACGGCGAACGCATGGACGAGTGGATCGAGCTATTCAAGTATGCCTTGGCCCGCGGCCTCAAGACCACTGCCCACCTCTACGAGACGTTGGATGGCTGCTACCCAGAGCTGCTGCCCTATGTCTCGCGGATTGGCCACGGCATTCAAATTCCCCTTCACTATCCAGAGTTGCTGCCGGAGCTGGCGCGGCGAGGACAATGCCTGGAAGTTTGTCCCACCACCTATCTAAAAACGGGCACCTTGTCCAGTTTGGATCCCCTCAAGATTGTGTTTGATCGCTGCTTTGAGGCAGGGGTAGATATCGCCATCTGCACCGACAACGCCGGCTTGCACAATGTGCGCCTGCCGTTTGAGTACGAGAACCTGCTCACCCACGACATTATCGATTTCGAGCAGCTCAAACACTGTCAGGAAGCAGCTTTTCGCCACGCTTTTGCCTGGCCTTATAAGGGGCGCCCGGCCTCTCTGTTGTCGGAGTTACAGCAGGGGGTATCTGCTTCTTTGGTAGCCCTCTGATCGCGTCAGCGGGACGGAGTCCTTGTCCTTTATTCCGACTTCTCAAAAACGAGGGTAGAGATCCGCACCAAAGCCATGGAAATCTTGGGCTCCCACAAAACATATCCTCAGTTCCTTGAGCCAATCCCTAACTCCCCTCTCCCAAAGGGAGAGGGGCCGGGGGTGAGGGCTGGGAGTGTTGGGTGCCGCCAAAGGCGAACGCGCCGGCGGCGTGGAGCGCTTGGGGCTGTCTCAATCTAGTCTGA
>NZ_JANSJB010000002.1:58617-62563 GCF_047462355.1 Synechococcus sp. H55.9
GGTCTATATCAGTGCTGATATCGAAGGGATCTCCGGCATCAGCCATTGGGATGAAGCCACCCTCGGCCAGCCGGGTTATGAGCCATTCCGCGAGCAGATGACCCAAGCGGTGATCGCCGCTTGTGAGGGATCCCTGGCTGCCGGAGCCACCCGGATCACTGTCAAAGACGCCCATGATTCCGGGCGCAACCTTCTCCCCGAGCGATTGCCGGCGCCGGTGCAACTCATCCGCGGCTGGAGCGGCCACCCCTACTGTATGGTGCAAGAGCTGGATCGCAGTTACAATGCCCTGATCTTAATCGGCTACCATGCCCGCGCCGGATCTGCTGCCAACCCCCTTGCCCACACCTACACCACCGAAGTTAGCCAAATCCGGCTGAACGGCCAGGCCATCGCCGAGTTTCACCTGGTCAGCCTCACCGCTGCCTATGAAGGGGTGCCGGTTGTATTTCTGGCCGGAGACGCAGAGGTGTGTGCGGAAGCGAAAGCCTATGACGCCCAGATCGAGACGGTGGTCACCCACAAAGGGATGGGCCACTCGGTCGTTGCTCCCCATCCGCAGCAGGTTCTGCAGGCCATCCGCCAAGGTGTAGAGGGATCCCTGAAACGGCTGTCGGCCTACCGGCCCCGCCCACTGCCGGATTGCTTTCACTTGGAGGTGGACTACAAGGATCCTGCCCGCGCCTACCGCAAGTCTTTTTACCCCGGCTGCCGGTGGGTTGCTGACGCAACCGTTCGGCTGGAGGTTTCCAATTGGTTTGAGGTGCTGCGGGCTCTGCAATTTATTGTGCTCACCTAGTCTGGACGGGTGCGCAGGCGAGCGGCAGCTTCTCTGAGGCTGGTCTCGGAAAGGTCGGGCAGCTCTATCCGGGCGTGGATGCGGTTGAAGTTCTGCTGCAACCCATGCCGATAGGTGGGATCGTAGTGCTGCTCCAGCAACTCCTGCACAAACTGCGGCCAGTCTTGGGCGTCGATGAGCTCAAACCAGCGCTGCAGGCGCGCCTGGCCATGGCGGGCTTTTAGGGGCAGCAATTTCTCCTTGAGTGCCTGGGGATGGGCTATCCAGTGGGGATAATGGGCAATCAGCCCCTTCACCCGCTCTTCCAAAGGCAATCGCACTTCCACGCAATCGGCTTGGGTGAGGGCCTGCCAAAGGGCAGGGGGCAGGTGGAGCTGGCCCACCTTGGCACTCTCGGCTTCCACCCAGACCGGCTTGGCTGGATCCCACTGGAGAAAAACCTGCACCAGTTGACTTTCAAAGCTCTTCTGGGTGGGCTGCGGCATCCCCCACTCCGCTCCCAGCACGGAGCCGCGGTGGCGGGCCAGCTTTTCCAGATCGAGGACTTGGGATCCCTGGCGCTGCAGGTGGTGGAGCAACTGGGTTTTGCCGCTTCCCGTCGGCCCGCAGAGGACGCGGTAGGTAAACTCCTGGGGCAAGCTCTGCAGTTGCCGGCGTACCCAGGCGCGGTAGGTTTTGTACCCCCCTTGCAAAACTGTGACCTGCCAGCCCACCTGGGACAACACCAGCGCCAAGCTGGCCGAGCGCTGCCCTCCCCGCCAGCAGTAGATGAGGGGGTGGTAGTCCCGGCTCTTGTCGGCAAAGTGGGTCTGCAGATGGCGGGCGATGTTCTGGGCCACCAGGCTGGCTCCCCGCTTGCGGGCCGTAAAGGGATCCACCTGCTTGTAGAGGGTGCCCACCTCTGCCCGTTCTGCATCGTCAAGCACAGGCAAGTTGATGGCCCCCGGCCAATGATCCTCAGCAAACTCTGCCGGCGAGCGCACGTCAATGATCTCGCTGTAGGTGTGCAGCCAAGGTTCGGCAGTGACGTGAATGGGGGCAGCCACAGACGCAGCGAGGAGGGAGTGGACTGAGTTCTCTCTTGCTCGATCCTGGCAGATTTCTAGGGTTGTTGCCTGAGGGGATCCCTGGGCCTGACAAGAGTTGCACCGCTCGGCTCCTCCTCCAGGCTAACCTCAGAGGGAGAGATAGGATCGCACTTTTTCCTCGTCCATTTGGTCAGTCGGCCCTTCCATAACGAGGGATCCATTTTCCATGAGGTAAAAGTAATCGGCCAAGCTTTGAGCAAACTCAAAGTACTGTTCTACCAGCAACACCGCAACGCCCCGCTCTTTTTGGATGCGGGCAATGGCTTCTTCGATCTCAATGATGATAGAGGGTTGGATCCCTTCTGTGGGTTCATCCAGGAGTAAAAGTTTAGGCTCTGCCACCAAAGCTCTGGCAATGGCCAATTGCTGCTGCTGACCACCGCTCAAATCTCCACCGGGACGCTTTAGAAAAGAACGCAAAATCGGGAATAAGTCATAGATAAACTCAGGTATAGCCCGTTCTTTGTCCGGTGCTGCTTCTAACCCCACCAGTAGATTTTCCTCAACCGTTAGGCGAGGAAAGATCTCTCGGCCTTGGGGCACATAGCCAATGCCAGCGCGAGCCCGCCAGTTGGGTGGGTAATGATTGATGGGTCGGCCCTCAAAGAGAACTTTACCTGTACAGTCTTTGAGAAGCCCCATTAGGGCTTTAAGCGTGGTAGTTTTGCCCATGCCGTTGCGACCCAGAAGGCAAACTGCTTGGCCGGGAAGGATCTTGAAAGAAAGATCTCTCACAATTAAACTTTGCCCATAATAAGCTCTCAGGTTACAGACTTCCAGCAAAGGCTGAGATCCACTTTGAGATAGATTTTGCGCTTTGGTGGCGTTTTCCGTATTCATAGGCTTGGATATAGAGTTGGTTAACTGGACGGTCAACACAGATCTCCCCTTCTCCCCTGTTTTCGTTTAGCCTCTGGCTTTGTGGGATCCAAGATAGACCTCGATAACTCGCGGGTCGTTCTTCACTTCCTCAAAGCTACCCTCGCACAACACCGCTCCTTGGTGTAAAACAGTAACCTTGCGAGCAATTTGCCGGACAAATACCATGTCATGCTCAATCACCAAAATGGTGTGATTTCGAGCTAAGGATTGAATTAACTCTCCCGTAGCCTCTGTTTCTTTATCCGTCATCCCGGCCACGCATTCATCAAGCAGCAGCAGATCCGGATCCTGGGCAATCACCATGCCAATCTCCAACCATTGCTTTTCTCCATGGGAGAGCAGCCCTGCCGGGATCCGATCCTTACGGCTCAGGCCGATGGTTTCCAGGAGAGCATCAGTCTTTTCTCGCAAGCGCTTTTTGCCAAATAAGGTGGAGAAAACACCCTTGTGAGGGTTGAGAGAGAGCTCCAAATTTTCTCGCACGCTCAGGTTTTGGTAGACCCGCGGCGTTTGGAACTTGCGACCAATACCCAAGGCAGCGATTTCGTGCTCCTTGAGCTTAGCCAGATCTTTTCCTTTAAACAGCACTCGCCCTCGAGTAGGCTTGACCTTGCCTGTCAACACATCGAGGAAGGTAGTTTTGCCCGCTCCATTGGGGCCGATCACCACCCTTAACTCCCCTTCTTCCAAAGAAAAGTTCAGCCCGTCCAAAGCCTTAAAGCCATCAAAGCTGACGGTGAGATCCTGAGTTTGTAAAATTTGCCGGGTAGTGGTGGGAGCTGCTGTAAGCATAGGGATCACGTCCAAGAACGGAAAGGCCAGAGGACGAGTAGGATTCTCAGCCCATCGAACAAGAGAGGACACTTGGCATCGTTATCTCACCCATTGGGATCCTCTTACTCTGAAGTTGCACCTTGCATAGGGGGATACTGGCACGGATTTAGGCTGGAGAAATATTGGCCAAACGCCGGCGCCAAAGCTGGAAGGTAACCCAAAGCTGCCTGCCCCGGGTGCGCACCCAGCCCACCAAACCATCCGGCAACACCAGTACCACCAGCAGGAACAATCCCCCCTGGAAAAACAGCCAAATTTCTGGGAAATTTTCACTCAGCAAACTCTTGGCAAAGTTTACCAACAAAGCCCCGACCACTGCCCCCACTAAACTGGCCCGACCACC
>NZ_JANSJB010000002.1:62663-74622 GCF_047462355.1 Synechococcus sp. H55.9
CCCAGATCACCATTTCAATGGAGAAGGGAACGGCCATGGCATTGGGAGAAATGATGCCAGTTTGTAAGGTAAACAAAGCCCCGGCGATCCCTGCCAGCGCAGCCGAGATGGCAAATACCAGCACCTTAAATCCGGTGGGATCGTAGCCAGAGAAACGAACCCGCGGCTCATCGTCTCGAATGGCTACCAGGATTCGACCAAACAAGCCACTGGTAAGCCAACGACAGAGAAGGTAAGCCAAAACAACGGTTAAAACCGTGGCCACATAGACAGCAAAGCGCATCTGGGAAGAGTTGACATCCAGGCCAAATAACGTCTGGAAATTGGTCAGGCCGTTGGTGCCGTTGATTAAGCGCTGTTGCCCGTTGAAGAAGTTGAAGAAAATGATTGTGGTGGCCTGAGTCAGAATAGAAAAATAAACTCCTCGGATGCGATTTCTCACCACCAAATACCCCAGAGCTGCTGCCACCACAGCCGGGATCAAGACAATAGCAATAGCCGTAAACGGAAACGAATAAAAAGGGTACCAAAACCAGGGCAATTCCGTTACCCCATAGAGGCTGAAAAACTCCGGTATCTGTCCCTCTGGCAGTTGCAACTTGAGGTGCATCCCCAAAGCATAGCCCCCCAAGGCAAAGAACACCCCATGCCCCAGACTCAGCATGCCGGTATAGCCCCAGATAAGGTCGATCCCCAGGGCAACAATGCTCAATGCCAGAAATCGCCCCAACAAGTTCAGCCGAAAACCCGACAACACAGTTGGGGCCACCAAGATCAAAGCCAGCGCCAGGCCAATGAGGATCCCAACTTCCCACAGGAGCTTGCGGGCAGGACTGGGATCCCGACCGGTGGCAAGAATGGCCTCTTCACGATCAGCGGGGGGGAGATGAGCCAGTTTCATGGGCGGTGTGGGGGGATGGGGGATACGGCTAGAAAGATTCGCTCAAGAGGGCTGTCCTAGGCATCCACCATGCGACCTTTTTCGGGGAAAAGGCCGCGGGGGCGCACCTGCAAAAAGGCCACAATTAAGGCAAAGACCATCACCTTAGCCATGCTGGTGGTGGCAAAAAAGTTGAGGGTATCGGTCAGGATCGGCACGTTGGGAAAGATCAAAGCCAGCGTCCCGGAACCGATGACAAAGTTGGCAATTCCGATCCCCAGTGCCGCCACAATGCTGCCCAGGAGCTTGCCCACACCCCCCACGACAACCACCATGAAGGTATCCACGATGTAGTTCTGGCCGGTATTGGGCCCCACGGATCCCAGCAGGCTGACGGCCACGCCGGCTACTCCTGCCAGACCCGAACCCATGGCAAAGGTGAGAGCATCCACCGTTTGCGTAGGAATCCCGACACAAGCGCTCATGGCCCGATTTTGGGTGACGGCGCGGATGCGCAACCCCCAGCGGGTGCGTTGCAAGAAAAAGTACAGCCCCAGGATACAGACAACGGTGAGGGCGATGATGAACAGGCGAGTATTGGGCAAAAACAGGTTGCCCACCGGGATCCCACCCCGCAGCCAGCGAGGAGCGGTCACGTCTCTATTTTGGGCCCCAAACCAGGGCTGGGTGACGGCCAGGGCATAGGTTTGGGCCAGAACCCGCCCGCCTACTGCCACAATGGCCGTAGAAAGCACCAACAACAACGTCAGCACCCAGCCTTTGAGGCGCGGCCAATCGGCCCGTTTTGCCAAGAGCCACCAGCCGCCAAAAAAGAGCACCGCAAAGGCCCCCAAGCGGAAAGCCAACACCCAATTGACGCTGCGCACGAACTGCTGCAGGATCAGGCTCACGCCCCAGGTGGCCAAAAGGGTTTCCAGCGGCCGCCCATACAAAAAGCGAATCACCCCCCGCTCCAGAGCCAGACCCGCCAGGGCCGTGACGACAAAAGCGGCAACCAAGGCTGGAAAGATATACAGATCCCGCCAGGGATCCCCCAATTGTCGGAAGGCATTTTGCACCACAAAGGTGGTGTAGGCCCCCAACATCATCAGCTCCCCATGGGCCATATTGATCACCCCCATGAGGCCGAAGACAATCGCCAGGCCCAGAGCGGCTATCAGCAAAACGGTGCCAATACTGATGCCGTTAAACAAGCTATCCAAAAGCAAGGTCATCGGCAGGGGATCCTCCTTCTTTACCCGTTGACTGGGGACGCGCTTCCAACTCCAGGACGGGATCCCCAACTCACCCGCAAGGGATCCCGCACCCAGCGCTCAACAGGGCTAGCTGACTTTGAAGCGACCGCCTTTGGCCGGATCCGACCAGTCGCAGGCAAAGCCCTTGGTTTCCGCCACAAACTGGTTCCAGGGCTGTGGCTCCACAGCGTCTGTAGAAAAGATGACATCAAACAGCCCATCAGAGCGCACCTGGCCGATCCGCACGTACTTGGTCAGGTGGTGGTTGGTGTTCATCGTCACCAGACCCTCTGGGGCATCAAAGGTTTGGCCGTAGGCTGCTTGGCGCACCGCGTCGATCTCCACGGTTCCCGCTTTTTCCACCGCCTGCTTCCAGATGTAAACCATGATATAGGCCGCTTCCATCGGGTCGTTGGTGACGCGGTTTTGGCCGTATTCTGCCTTGAAGGCTTCCACAAACTTCTTGTTGGCAGGCGTATCCACCGTCATGAAGTAGTTCCAGGCAGCGTAGTGGCCTTCTAGGAACTCGGAGCCAATCGCCTGCACCTCTTCTTCGGCAATGCTGACGGACATAGAGGGATAGCGATCCGGCTCCAGACCGGCTGCTTTCAGTTGCTTAAAGAAGGCCACATTGCTGTCGCCATTCAGGCTGTTGTAGATCACGCCGCCGTTGGGAAGAGCGGCACGGATTTTGCTGATAATAGGAGTCACTTCGGTGTTGCCCAGAGGCAGGTAATCTTCTCCCACAACCTTGCCGCCCAGGGCCTCTAACTGGGCCTTGATGATGGTGTTGGCCGTGCGGGGGAAGACATAGTCGGATCCCACCAGGAAAAACTCTTTGCCCTTGTTCTTGAGCAGCCATTCCACAGAAGGCTCGATCTGCTGGTTGGGGGCAGCGCCGGTGTAGAAGATGTTTTTGGAGCACTCTTGTCCTTCGTACTGTACGGGATACCAGAGCAGGTGTTGCTTGGATTCAAATACCGGCAAAACTGCCTTGCGGCTGGCCGAGGTCCAACAGCCGAATACTGTTGCCACCTTGTCCACATCGATCAATTTGGTGGCTTTCTCGGCAAAGGTTGGCCAATCGGAGGCGCCATCCTCGATGATGGGCTCGATCTGCTTGCCCAAAACCCCACCGGCGGCATTGATCTCTTTAATGGCTAGCTTTTCCGCATCCACCACACTGGTTTCCGAAATGGCCATCGTGCCGCTGAGGGAGTGCAAAATGCCAACGCGAATAGTCTCTCCCTGAGCATAGGCAGGCACAGACCGCTTCACCCAGATCTGCGGCCCTAAGGCAGCCCCGGCTCCGGCCAGCGCGCCCATTTTCAGCACTTGACGACGATTAAAAGATTGAGCCATCGGTAAACTCCGAAACGAGGTGAGTGCAAAGGATGTAGCGAAGTGTGGTTACAGCAGCCTGGCTAACGGGGGGAAGGACTCAGCTCATCACCTTGCCCATGGATCAGCTTGCCCAACTGCGCTCGGCTGAGGTTTTCACCAATGCCTTCCCAACATCAACAGGGGGAAAAGCCAGCTTTGCAGTCGAGAGAGCGTCGTGCGCCCCTGTTGCCTGGACGTGTTCTATCAAACCCATTCAGCCAGGAAGAAATTGTGTTGCGAGATACTTTTTTCCAGAATCTGAGCCTGTTCTCGCCAAGCTCCCAGGGATCCCTTGCTCTCGGCATAATGGAGATTTCGAGGTTGAAAATTGATGGCTTATGGTGCAACAGGCTGGCTATGGATCTTGGCGATCCCCAATTACCGCTGACCTGGTGGTGGCCGGATCCCTACGCCTAGGGCAACCGGCTTGGGACAAGGGGGATCTCTACTGGACGGAGGGCCGCCCGCAGGAGAAGGGGCGCAACGTGCTGATGCGGCGAGCTGCCGACGGGACGGTGCAGGAACTGACGCCAGCACCCTTCAACGTGCGCACGCGGGTGCATGAGTACGGCGGCGGCGCCTACTGGGTCTCCGAGGGGGTGGTGTATTTCTGCAACTTTGCCGATCAACGGCTCTACCGCCTGCTGCCGGCTTCGGATCCCCAGCCCCTCACCGAAGCTGGCCCCTACCGCTATGCCGACGGGGTGGTGGACAGGAGGCGCCGGCGCATCCTCTGCGTGCGCGAGGATCACAGCCGCCAGGGAGAGCCGGAAAATACCCTGGTTGCCATCGATCTAGAAAGCGGATCCCAGCAGGTTTTGGCCAGGGGCCACGATTTCTACGCCAGCCCGCAACTGAGCCCAGACGGTCAGATCCTGGTGTGGCTGGCCTGGGATCACCCCCAGATGCCCTGGGACGGCACGGAGCTGTGGCGGGCGGAAGTGGCTCCTGACGGCAGCTTGGGAGAACCCCAGAAACTCGTTGGTGGCCCGGCTGAGTCCATTTTCCAGCCCCAGTGGTCGCCGCAGGGGGAGCTTTACTTTGTTTCCGACCGCAGCGGCTGGTGGAACCTCTACTGCTGGGATCCCCAGGGCCCCATTTCCCTCTGTCCTATGGAAGCGGAGTTTGGCGAGCCCCAGTGGGTGTTTGGCCTGAGCACCTACGGCTTCTGTGGGGATGGGCAAATCCTGGCCATCTATCGGCAAGAAGGGCTGGGCCACCTGGCGCTTTTGGATCCGCGTTCAGGACAGCGGCAGGAGATCCCCATACCCTACACCGAGCTCCACAACCTTCAAGTTAGCGGCGAAAAAGCTGCCTTCCTGGCCGGATCCCCCAGCGAAGCCATGGCCTTGGTCTGTCTGGACTTACCTTCTGGCCAATTGGAGGTGGTGGCCCGTTCTAGCAGCGTGGCAATAGATCTGGAGTATTTGTCGATCCCTGAGCCCATCACCTTTCCCACCTCGGGCGGAGCAGTGGCCTACGGCTTCTTCTATCCTCCCAAGAACCGCGACTTTGTGGCCCCTGCCGGCGAAAAGCCGCCCCTGCTGGTGAAAAGTCACGGCGGGCCCACGGGAGCAACAGCAGCCGTGCTCGACCTGGGGATCCAGTACTGGACCAGCCGCGGGATTGCCGTTTTGGATGTCAACTACCGCGGCAGCAGCGGCTATGGACGGGCCTACCGGGAGGCCCTCAAGGGCCAATGGGGCCTTGTGGACGTGGAAGATTGCATTGCTGGAGCCCGATTCTTGGCCCAACAGGGCCGGGTTGATGGCGAGCGATTGCTCATTCGCGGCGGCAGCGCCGGCGGCTACACCACGCTGGCGGCTTTGACCTTTCACACCGTCTTCAAGGCCGGTGCCAGCTACTACGGGGTGAGCGACCTGGAGGCCCTGGCACAGGACACCCACAAGTTCGAGTCCCGCTACTTGGACAGCTTAATTGGCCCCTACCCGCAACGACGAGATCTCTACCGGGAGCGCTCTCCCATCCACCACCTGGATGGCCTCAATTGTCCGGTTATTTTCTTTCAGGGCTTGGAAGACGCCATCGTGCCCCCCAATCAGGCAGAGAGGATGGTAGCCGCCCTGCGGGCCAAAGGGATCCCGGTGGCCTATGTGCCCTTCGAGGGAGAACAACACGGCTTTCGCCAGGCGGCCAACATCAAACGGGCCTTAGAGGCGGAGCTTTATTTTTATGCTCAGGTGCTGGGGTTTCCGCCGGCAGAAGCTCTTGAGCCCGTTCGGATCGAGAACTTAGACACCTGAGGATGACTGCTCAGCTAGACCCAGGCTAATGGCTGTGGGCCAACAGGTTGGGCTCGAAGACAGCCATCTCCAACTGAAACGGGATCCCCAGGTGGGCCAGCCAGTCCTGCAACGGCTCATCGGCCAGCGCCCGGATCTGCCCTTGGGGGGAAATGTGGGCCGGGCGGTGCCAATTGCCCAGTTGATGCATCACTTGGCCCATCTGGATCGGGTTTTCCGGTTGAATCAAGAGTACCGGTTCGGCTTGGGCTTTGACCCGGATGTGTCGCTGCGCATCCGCGTAGAGTAGATCCCCATCCTGAAGATGAGTGCCGCGAGGCAGCATCAACTGGATTACCGTGCCCTGATCGCTCACCAGCCGCTGCCGGGATCGCTGGCGGTCATGCCAAGTGAGGCAAACCACTTCCAAGTGGCCGGGGATCCCCTCTGGCGGCTCTTCCAGCAGTTGCATCACCGTAATAGCCACGGGATCCTCTGACGCAGTGTGCCGCCCTTCGCTCATGGCAGGGACTCCAGATACTGGCTGAGGTCTTCTTGCAGGCGAGAGAACTCCACTTCAGTGGAAAGGCGCAGCACCTTGGTTTTCAAAGTTACCAGCACCTTGGCTGCATGGGGGCCAGTCCAGATATTGGGGTTGCAGAACATCTCCAAGCTGAAATCCTCAGCAGGGTAACGAAATTCAACGGGATCCTGAGGCTGCTGGCGGGAGCTGCGCTTGAGTCGCTCCCAAAGAATCTGCAGAACCTCGTGCCATTGTTGTGCTGCCTCAGGGGGAAGGGAGAAGCTGGCCGAACCGGTTGCGAAGTTGAAGGCAAACTGAGGAAAATGGATGGTCATAGAAGCCCGTACCTTCGGCACGCGTTCTCTGGAGGGCAGCATTGGATAACAACAGTATCTTACGTCAGCTTTTGCTGATGGGCGTCGGCACCACCACCTTGCTGGCAGAGCAGTTGAAGAAGGCTGCCGACGATCTGGTGCAGAAGGGCCAGCTCAACCCAGAAGAGGCATCCAATCTCATCAACAACCTGCTCAACCAGGTAAAATCCGAGCAGAGCAACTTTGAATCCTACGTGCAGCGGCAGGTGCGCAACGTTCTACAGGATTTGGGCGTGCCCCGCCAATCGGAAATGGACGAGCTGCGCGGGCGGCTGGATCGGCTGGAACGGCAGGTGCGCAATCTGGAAAATCAGGTTTACCGCCGGTAGCCGAGGCCCAGTTGGCCGTCGAGCAGGGCATTGCCAAACGTCGCTACCCCGCAGCCAACCCCCAGATCCAGTCCCAAAGTTCATTCCAGTTTCCATGCCGAGCGAAGTTTTGACCGTTACAGGCCGAGGCATCCCCCTGCTGGGCAACGACATCGACACCGATCGGATCATCCCGGCCCGCTTTTTGAAGTGCGTCACCTTTGAGGGCTTGGGCCGGCACGTGTTTGCCGACGACCGCGCCCAAGCTTCCGGCCAGCATCCCTTTGACCTGCCCCAGTACCAGGGAGCCGAAATCCTCGTGGTCAACGCCAATTTTGGCTGTGGCTCCAGCCGCGAGCATGCGCCGCAAGCGCTGGCCAAGTGGGGGATCCGCGCCCTCATCGGCGAAAGCTTTGCCGAGATCTTCTTCGGCAACTGTTTGGCCCTGGGGATCCCTTGTGCGACGGCGCCGGCGAGCCTGATCCAAACCCTGCAAAAGGCGGTGGCCGAGGATCCACAGCTTCGGTTGACCCTGGATCTGCCCAACAAACAGGTGCGCTGGCAGAACCATGCCGCTGCTGTGGAGATCCCTCAGGGGGCCTGGCAAATGCTGGTGCAGGGCACCTGGGATGCCACAGGGCAATTGCTGGCGGCCACAGCCCAGATTCAACAAGTAGCCGCCTGTTTACCCTACCTGCGTTGGCAGCGAGCCCGTTGAGCAGTTCTCTTCCCCCCGATACCCATACCTGGCTGGGCAGCGCCGACCCGGATTTTTTGGATCTGGCCATCCGGGAGATAAAAGCTGCGGATCCGGAGGCCGCCGTACAGCGGCTGCGGGAGGCGCCCGGCTTGGTGTGGGTGTGCAGCCAACGCTCGTTTGTTGACCTGGTGGAGGCTTGGCAGGCTGACCCGCCCATTTTTTTGCGCCACATCTGCCCCATTCACCGAGAACAGCGGCTAGACGAGGGATCCCTGAGCAAATTGCACCTTGATGAGGAAATGTTGGCGGCCATCGACCCCATGCGCAGCTTTTCGGTGCAGACGCGCCTGTTTGGAGGGCCGAATCTCAAGCCCTTTCAGGTCAACGAAGCCCTGGCCGAACAGGTGATCGCGGCGGTGGGAGCCCCCCTGCAGGTCAAAGATCCCCAGCAGGTGATCTCGGTGGTGATCCTGGCCGAGACAGGAGGGATCCGGGCCTGGCTGGGCCTATCCCTGGCTGCACAGAACCTCTCCAACTGGGCTGGCGGGATCCACCGCTTCCGGCGGGATCCAAACCAGATCAGCCGCTCCGAGTTTAAGCTGCTGGAGGCCATCCAGGTGTTTCAGGTTCCTTGGGTAGCGGGCGGACAGGCTTTGGATCTGGGGGCAGCGCCGGGGGGATGGTCGCGCATTTTGCGCCTGTATGGCCAGCAGGTGACAGCAGTGGATCCGGCAGACTTGGACGAGCGCCTCAGCCAAGATCCGGGGATCTGCCACCATCGCCTCAGCGCCCAAGCCTACTTGGCCCGTAGCCCAGGCCGGTTTCACCTCATCCTCAACGACATGCGCATGGATGGCCCGGCCTCTGCCAACTTGATGGCGGCTTTCGCCCCCCATCTGGAGCCACAGGGAGCGGCCCTGATGACCCTGAAGTTGCCCCACCGGCAGCGCCTGCGGGTGCTGCGGCAAAGTCTGGAGATCTTGGGTCGTGCCTTCTCTGTGGTGAGGGCCCGTCACCTGTTCCACAACCGCAGCGAAGTCACCCTCTACTTGAGGGTCCCTCAATCTGCCGTTTCCACCACCTGAATTTCCCGGCGGAGCACCATCTGGCGAATGGACTCCAGCAAGTCCATCTCTTCGGGGGAGATTTTGCCGTCGGCCCGGATGGCGCCGACGATTTGGTCAACCTCGGTGCGGGTGAGCTTTTTGTCTTCTAAGGCTCGATTCACCAGCGCTTGCAATTGTGAAAACTCCATAAGGCTCCTCTTCGCTTGAACAGGTCTTGTCGCCTCATTTCCTCGTCTAGGCTATCCGCCCTCTCCAAAATCTCCTGCAAGCGCAAGATTCTCTTCAGGTATCCTAAAGAAAATATGAAACCCAAGAGAGGAAGACATCATGGCTGGCCCGGATCCCAAAAGCACCGCACACGATTGCGCTACCCTCTGTCGAGATGGCTGTGTCTTGGGAGAGGCCTGCCCCCACCGAGAGGCGGCTCGTCAAGCGGTGGCCTTTGTCATGAACACCGACTGGGAGACGCTGATGCAGATTGCCGAATCCAAAAACCTGCCCAAGAACCTGCCTCAAGGCGAGTTGGATCCCCTCCAGTTTTTGGAGAATTACCGCCTGGGTGGATAAGCCCCAACCCCATCTCTCCAAGGACAAGGGATCTCCCTGAGCAATCACAGGTTTTAAGCCATACTGAATTTGTGGGATCCCTGGATTCTATGGTTTGGCCTTGGATTGTCTTTGGCTTGGTTCTCATCGCCTCTGAGCTGTTTTTGCCGGAGTTGGTAGCCGGCCCGGTAGGGGTAGCGGCCCTGGGGGCCGCCCTTTTGGCCTACTGGGGTTGGCCCATTTGGGCACAATTTTCGGCTTGGATCCTGCTCTCCATTGGATTGATCGTCCTCAGCCGACGCCTAGTCCCTTCCGGTTCGACTCAACTAGAAGATCTTCTCAAAGAATCGCGAGAGGCACGGGCAGTTACAGCGATCCCGCCTGGTCAGCGCGGTCGGGTCTCTTATCTCGGTTCCACCTGGAATGCCAAGTGCAGCATCCCCAACCTCGAAATCCAAGCCGGGCAGGAGCTCTACGTGGTGGAGCGGCAGGGAAACACCCTCATTGTCATGCCGGCCAAGATGCTGAAGTCTTGATCTGAACGGATTTTCCATTCCCCTATCGCCCTGAGGGGGCTGCCGCAGCCTTGTTCAAGTGTGCATTAGCGGCGGGGATCTGTCATAATCGCAAAAGCTAAGCCGGGATGTAGCGCAGCTTGGTAGCGCATCTGCTTTGGGAGCAGAGGGCCGCAGGTTCAAATCCTGTCATCCCGATCCTGCTTGTACAACGAGTTGAGCTGTTCGCCTGCTTGTCGAGGGTCGGGGGCAACCATCAGCTCTTCGATGCTGGGAAATTCGCAGCTCAGGTGTGGGCAGCCTTTGGTCATAGCCAGTCTGTTGCCAGTATGATAGTGCTCCTGCTGCAGCAGGGATCCCTGTCAACCTCGCTCTCCACTCAGCTCCCTTTAGCCATGGCAACCCAATCCCCTTCCACCTCGCTGATTCGGTTCCTCGCCGCCGCCGTATCCGAGAGCATTCAACGGGCGGCAGGCCAACTGGGATCCCTAACACCTGAGCAGGCGGCAGGGGTTACTCCCGTGATCCAGATCCCCAGCGATCCCCGCTACGGCGACTACGCCTGTCCTACCCCCTTGGGGATGGCCAAGCTCTGCCGCATGGCGCCGGCCCAAATTGCCCAAACCCTGCAAAAACACCTGGATCTGCCGGACATAGAAACCGAGGTGGCAGGCGGTGGGTACCTCAACTTCCGGCTGGGGGATCCCTTTTTGGCCGAGCGATTGCAAGAGCTGTTGCGGTTGGGGGAAGATTTCGGCAAAACCGCTGCCCCCCATCCCGAGCGCATCCTGCTGGAGTATGTTTCCGCTAACCCAACGGGGCCGCTGCACGTGGGACATGGGCGCTGGGCTGCCGTCGGCTCGACCCTGGCCAACCTGCTGCGCTGGACGGGGCACCAGGTGGAGCGGGAGTTCTACATCAACGATGCTGGCAACCAGATGCGGCTCTTGGGCCAGTCGCTAGAAGTGCGGGTGCGACAACTGCAAGGCGAAGAGGTGGCTCTGCCGGAAGATGCCTACCACGGCAGCTATTTGGTCGATATCGCCCGGCGGCTGTTGGATCAGGTCAAGGCCGGGATCCGCCCTCTGCCCACCACCCCGGAAGAGTACACCGATTTTGCTTACCAGGAAATGCTGGCCTGGCAACAGCAGACCCTGCAACAACTGCGCACCGAGTTCGATCACTGGTTTAGCGAACGCCGCCTGCACACCCCCGATCCCCAGACAGGGCTGAGCGCCATCCAACAGGCTTTGCAGGAGCTGCAGGAGCGCGGCTTCCTCTACAGGGCTAAGGCGCCGCGGGGTGAGGATCCCAAGCCGGGGGCGGAAGAGGCCGTCTATTTTAAAACCCAAGAGTTTGGCGACGACAAGGATCGGGTGGTGCAAAAGGCCGATGGCTCCTTTACCTACCTGGCCGCCGATATTGCCTACCACCGCGACAAAGTGCGGCGGGGCTATCAGCGACTCATCAACATCCTCGGCTCGGATCACCACGGCTATATCGGTCGTTTAAGGGCGGCGGTGGGCGCCTTCAGCCCAGAGGTCAAGCTGGAGATCCTGATTGGACAATTTGTCAAATTGTTCAAAACCGACCCGGAAACCGGCGAGAAGACCGAAGTGCGCATGTCGAAGCGCACCGGCAATTTTGTCTCCTTAAACGATCTTATTGAGGATCCCGAAATTGGCGTGGGGGTCGATGCAGCCCGCTGGTTTTTGCTCAGCAGCAGCATGGACAGCCCCATCAACTTTGATTTGGATTTGGCCGTCAAGCAAACTTTCGACAACCCGGTGGTCTATGTCCACTACAGCCACGCCCGCTGCTGTACCCTGCTGCGGCGGTTACAGGAAGAGGAACAGGTGCAGCTAACCGCCACAGTTGCTTTGACGGAGCAGCAAAAACTGCCCTACAAAGAACCTGAAGAGCGATCCCTGCTGCTGCGCCTCTTGGCCCTGCCCGATGAGCTGATTGCCGCTGCCGAAGAGCGCGCCCCTCACAAGATCATTCGCTATGCCGAGGCGATTGCTGCCGATTTCAACAAGTTTTACGACAACTGCCGCATTTTGCCCCTCTTAAAAGAGGATCCCCTTTTGGCCCAAGCCCGCATCCAATTGGTGCAGGCCACGCGACAGGTTTTATTTAACGTGCTCACCGGCATTCTCGGCCT